>CAYNTR010000006.1:0-42032 GCA_964400255.1 uncultured Halobacteria archaeon | reverse complement strand
TTCACCATGTGGTTCGGTGAAACTACTTGACGAAATAATTTCGGGACTCCACAGCGCTGGTTTATAACTTTACGATATCTCTAATTTTTAACCCTTATTTTGTTTTTCTCTGGTCGTATTCATCATATATACTTCCTACTATTTCCTCTAAGAGGTCCTCTAAGGAGACCAAACCTCTTGTTCTCCCTTCTTCATCGACGACAATTACGATGTGGAATTTTCCCTTCCTAAATTCCTTAAGCAAATCATCTACGCGTGCTGTTTCCCGTACGAAATGAGCAGGTTTCATCATTTTTTTTAGGGCAATCGTGCTATCGTTCGCTTTTATCAGCAAGTCCTTTGCATATAATACCCCCACAATATTGTCTTCATTCCCCTCAAATACGGGAATTCTTGAGTATCCATACCTCTTTATGAGGGCAATCGCAGAATCCACACTTTGATTAGCTTCTATGCAGATCATATCGCTTTTTGGTGCCATCACGTTCTTCACGGTGATATAATCGAGCTTGAGCACACCGTTCATCATCATCTTTTCATCTTCCTCAATTGCTCCGTCCTCTTCTCCTAAATCGAGCAGTGTCTTCACCTCCTCTTCGGAGATTAATCCTTTCTGTTGCATTTTAAGACCTAGCAGCCTTCCAATAGCGTGTGTCAGTACTGAAAGGACTTTTGCCACCGGACGCAGGACAAAAATAATCATCTCCAACGGCTTAGAAACAGCAATTGAAAATCGCTCGGCGTGATGCACGGCAAAGGTCTTGGGTATAATCTCGCCAAAGGTGAGGATTAAAAAAGTCATCACGCCAATTGCAATGCCGACGCCGAAATCGCCAAAATACTCTATGGCAATAGATGTTGCCAATGCGGACGCGGCAATATTAACAATGTTGTTCCCGATAAGCACGGTGGTGAGCAAGACTTCAGGCTCATTCACCAGTTTCTGAACCGTATCAGCGCCTTTCACGCCCCGTTTTAGCAACGATCTTGCTTTTACCCTTCCGATCCTAATAAGGGCGGTTTCAGAGCCAGAGAAAAATCCAGATAGTACTAGTAGCACACAGAGAACTACAATTTTCAGGATAAACCACGTCACCTTGTTCCTTGTCTCCCCCAATCATATTTTATGTTCTAGATACTTATAAATTTATCGCAGGCAAAAACCAGATAGTGAACGCGAGGAAATAGGTGAAAGGAAGGATAGATGGAGGCTTAGGAAGAACATGAAGGAACTAACAGAGGTAAGGATGTTAAAGGAAGGGAAGTATGTGATTATAGATGATGAGCCCTGTACGATAATGAGTATAACCACGTCAAAGCCGGGAAAGCATGGCGCGGCGAAAGCGAGAATGGAAGGTATTGGTATCTTTGATCTACAAAAGAGGACGGCAGTGCATCCAGTTACGGCTAAAGTCTATGTGCCGATAATCGAGCGAAGGAGTGGCCAAGTGCTCTCAGTTTTGGATGACACTGCACAAATAATGGACCTTGAGGACTATTCAACGGTCGAGATTAAAATACCTGAGGACATAAAGGAGCGGATTGAGCCTGGCAAGGAGATATCTTTTTTACATTATGAAGGAAAATACAAAATAGTATAAAAAGAATGAGGGTGGGGAACGTGGCTGAGAAGAAGCTAATAGGAAAAATTACGCATTACTTCTCGCGGATTGGCGTTGCAGTGGTGGAACTGAGTGATGAAGTAAAGATAGGGGATAAAATGAGCATAGAAGGATCAACAACCGTGTTCGAGCAGGTTATCGATTCCATGGAGATCGACAATGTAAAGGTGGAGACTGCTACTGCGGGGCAGTCAATCGGCCTGAAGGTGAAAGAGAAAGTAAGACCGCATGATAGTGTGTACAAAATAGTGGGATAGGAATGACGGAAAAGCAGCGAGCTATCGAGCAGATAACCGTACGCGATATAATGATAAAAGATGTCGCCTACGTCACAGTGCCTGGGACCCGAGACGACGTATTGGAGACATTTAGGGAAAAGTACATCTCGGGTGTTCCGGTGGTCAAAGATGGTAAAGTAGTTGGCGTCGTTACGCGCCAGGATTTGTTAAGGAAGCATGATGAGGAACAAGTCGCGTTGCTGATGACGAGGGATCCCGTGACAATTGGTCCTGACGCCACCATATCGGAAGCAGCTAAACTTATTCGGACATATGGCATACGTCGGTTACCGGTGGTGGATGACGGAAAACTCATAGGACTCGTCACTGTCGCGGATTTTATCAGAGAACTAGCGAAACGGACCGATAACACGCCGATAGCCGATTTTATAAGGAATAAAACCATAGCGCTGTGGGATGAGATGCCCTTATCAGTGGCTGGGCGAATAATGGAACTGGCGAAGGTAAAAGCAGTTCCTGTCCTCAATTCAGCGTTTGAAATGGCAGGGTTACTAACCGATCAGGATTTGATCAACGCAGCGGTAATAGAAGAGGGAACGGGCCGTTCTGACTTGTCTTTAGGCGCTGACGAGGACGAGTGGTCATGGGATGGAATGCGAGACACCATGAAACTGTACTACAGCGTATCAAGGATACGATTGCCGGATAAACAGGTAAAGGCTGTCATGGTGAAAGAGGTAATAACAGCGACGCGTAATGTTGGGGTAAGTGTCTGTGCCCAGCGGATGAGCGAAGGTCGGTTCGACCAGCTGCCCGTTATTTCAGCGAAAGGGAAATTGGTCGGGATGCTCATCGATAGAGACCTTTTGCGGGTTTTGATATAAGTGCGAGCAATTTTTTTTGAATCGGAGAAAAGGAAGGAAGACTATCTGTTTCTTATTTTTTGTGGCTTATTCAAAGAGG
Organism: uncultured Halobacteria archaeon; assembly: GCA_964400255.1. GTDB lineage: Archaea > Halobacteriota > Syntropharchaeia > Alkanophagales > Methanospirareceae > JACGMN01. Next base: position 39,208 of record CAYNTR010000006.1, on the reverse strand, counting down.
GGAGACAGGACAATACACCATGGTAAGAGAAGGAAGGAAGGATGAAACTGCAGAACTCGCTCGTCGACGGGGCTTTTTATGGCAGGCGTTTGAAATATACGGCGGTACTGCGGGTTTCTATGATTACGGGCCGTTAGGTGCGATGTTAAAGCGCCGATTAGAAGCGAAATGGCGAGATTTTTATCAGCGAGAGGGTTTTTACGAGATCGAGACGCCGACAATCGCACCGCGAGCCATATTTGAGTCTTCAGGACACTTGGAATGCTTTACTGACCCTGCGGTGGTCTGTAAACGATGCAATAACGTATTTCGTGTGGATGCAAACGTGCATGTTGGTGTGAACTGCCCTGAATGTGGTGGCGAGCTTGAGCCATCGGGCGAGTTTCACTTAATGTTTCAGACGCGAATCGGCGTGACGAGGCCTGATAGTGACGACCAATCGGTACGAAGAAATGAGGGGTATCTGCGACCGGAGACGGCACAGGGAATGTTCATCAATTTTCAGCGATTGCTCAAGTTCAACCGAGATAAACTGCCGTTCGGTATCATGCAGATCGGGAAGGCGTACCGGAACGAGATCTCACCGCGACAAAGCCTCATTCGATTGCGTGAATTTACCATGGCTGAAATAGAGATTTTTGTCGATCCTGCGGAGAAGAACACGCACCCGCGATTTGGCGTGGTGAGGAGTAGGAAGCTACGGCTCGTCCCAAATAAGGGGGAACCGGAGGAGATGACGGTGGGCGACGCCGTGAGCCGCGGAATCATAGCAAATGAGTATCTCGGTTACCACGTCGCACGAGTCGATGAGTTCCTGGAGAGCATTGGGCTCACGCGTGACCGATTGCACTTCAGGCAGCATGAACAGGATGAGATGGCGCATTATGCCACTGATTGCTGGGATGCGGAGTTCCTGAGTGATAAGTATGGGTGGATGGAGATCGTAGGCATTGCGGATCGCAGTGATTATGATCTTTCAGCGCATGCCGCATCGTTAAATGTGGATATGAGTGTGCATACCGGGGTCGGTAAAGTGGTTCCACATGTCATTGAGCCTTCGTTTGGTCTCGATCGGATCATTTACGCGCTGCTGGAGAGCGCGTTTTACGAAGAGCAGCTGGAAAAAGAAACCAGACGCGTGCTACGGTTCAAGAGCGATATTGCACCGATACAAGTGGCGGTGTTTCCGTTACTCAATCGAGAGGAGTTAAAGAGTAAAGCGAACGAGGTGTTTGAGCAGCTCCGAGCAGCCTCGTTCATCGTCGAATACGACACCGCAGGCAGTATTGGAAAGCGATATCGCCGTCAGGATGAAATAGGCACGCCATATTGCATTACCATCGATTATGACACGTTAGAGGATGATACGGTGACGGTACGGGAACGAGACACGATGCAACAGGTTCGATTTCCGATCGCGAAGCTCAAAGAGGCGTTAGCTTAGGTTTTCTTCCCTTATTTTTTTGAGCTCTCGTACACGCAACCGTGGTGAGGTCGTCTTATTGTTGCATTTAAATATGTATATTTTTATACTTTCAACAGCATTAATGCACATTGAGGTGAGAAGATGAGCATAAAGGCGAAGATACTACTCGGAGAAGAAGAAATCCCGAAGGAGTGGTACAATATACAGGCAGATATGCCGGAATTGCCAGACCCGCCACTCAATCCAATGACGAAGGAGCCCGTAAAGGCGGAAGATTTCGCGCCCATTTTCACGATGGAGATCGTGAAGCAGGAAGTGAGCCCGGAGCGGTGGATTCCAATCCCGGAAGAAGTGCGAGATATTTACCGGCTCTGGAGACCCACACCACTGTATAGAGCGAAGCGATTGGAGGAGAAACTGAAGACACCAGCGAGGATTTATTATAAATGGGAGGGCGTGAGCCCGCCAGGAAGTCACAAGCCAAACACAGCTGTACCCCAGGCATATTACAACATGAAGGCGGGCGTAGAGCGGTTAGCAACGGAGACCGGAGCTGGTCAGTGGGGTTCTGCACTCGCATTTGGCGCCATGCTGTTCGGATTGAAAGCCACCGTGTACATGGTTGGCGCAAGCTATGATCAGAAGCCGTACCGGAGGATCATGATGGAGACGTGGAATGCCGAGGTGTACCGAAGTCCGAGCAGTAATACGGAATTTGGAAAGAAAGTGAAGGCAGAGACTCCCAATACGCCAGGTAGTTTGGGTATTGCCATATCTGAAGCAGTGGAGGATGCTGCCACGCACGAGAATGTGTGTTACTCTATCGGGTCGGTATTAAATCACGTGGTGCTCCATCAAACGGTGATAGGCCTGGAAGCGAAGAAAGCATTTGAAATGATCGATGAATATCCCGATTTCATTTGTGGCAACGTAGGCGGAGGCAGTAACTTCAGCGGGGCTTCGTTCCCATTCGTCGCGGATAAGCTCAGCGGTAAAAAACCAGACCTCAAAATCGTTGCCTGTGAGCCGATGTCATGTCCAACACTTACCAAGGGGCTCTATCTCTATGATTATGGGGACACCGCGGGGATGGCACCGATACTGAAGATGTATACCTTGGGCCATACGTTTATTCCACCACCAATTCATGCGGGTGGGCTGCGATACCACGGAGACGCGCCATTACTCTGCAAGTTAGTCAAGGATGGGTACATCGGTGCAGCAGCGTATCATCAAACCGATGTTTTCAAGGCCGCCAAATTGTTCGCCGAAGCGGAAGGGCACATAATAGCACCGGAATCGGCACATGAGGTGAAAGCGGTCATCGATGAAGCATTGCGGTGTAAAGAGGCGGGGGAAGAAGAAGTGATATTCTTCAACAATAGCGGGCACGGGCATTTCGACTTAGGCGCATATGATGCGTTCTTGAGCGGCAAACTGGTGGATTACGAGTATCCGGCGGACTTGGTGAAACAAGCATTGGAGCACCTGCCAAAAATCGGATAGCTAGCGAAAAGGAAACGAGAACGTCTATCGGTAGATGGAAAAGCGAACTTTAACGAACAGTGTAAGGAGGGTGAATATTCCATTCACCCCTCTCGAAGTTTTTTCAAAGATTAGAAGTGTCTTTGACAAGAGTTTCTTACTCGAATCAGTGGAGGGCAGAGAAAAGGTTGCGCGCTATTCGTTCATTGGATTCGATCCGCTCCTGGAGTTCAAAGCCAAAGGTAAGGAAGTGAAGGTTAACGGTGAGCGCTACAAAGTGGACGATCCCTATGAAGAGATGGCGCGGGTACTTAAATCCTTCGAGTGTGGTCGAGTGGGGACATTGCCATTCTCAGGCGGTCTTGTCGGATTTTTCGCGTACGACATTGTGCGATTCTTTGAACGTTTGCCGTCCTCACTCCCTAATACGTTGGGATGTCCGGATGCACACTTTATCATACCCACTTATCTGCTCTGTTTCGATCATCTCAGGCGAGAAGTGATTCTCGTTTCCTATAAGAAGGAGGAGACTAAGATTGAGGACCTTGTGAAAGGGGGAGGAAACGGGGTCAATGAATTTTCGGTATCTTCAATTCGTTCTGAGGTTGGCAAAGAGGAATTTGAAGAAGGGGTGATACGAGCGAAGGAATACATCAGAGAAGGTGATATATTCCAGGTGGTCCTCTCAAGACGGATTGAATCGAGCTATAGCGGCGATCCTTTAGGCTTTTACAAGACACTGCGGGCAACAAACCCTTCTCCGTACATGTTCTACCTAGATTTCGACAATGTCGTTGCAGGCTCGTCTCCAGAGATGCTCGTACGACTCAGGGATGGTATATTAACGCTGAGACCACTCGCAGGGACGAGAAGGAGAGGAAGAACGAGCGAAGAGGATGAACTTCTCAAGGTTGATATGCTCCTCGATGAAAAAGAGCGGGCTGAACATATCATGCTCGTGGATTTAGGGAGGAACGATCTCGGAAGGGTAGCTCGATCTGGAAGCGTGGAAGTGACCGAATTGATGGAGATAGAGAAGTATTCGCACGTGCAGCATATCGTTTCAAATATAACGGCGGAATTAGACGGCGATAAGACTGCGTTTGATGTATTTCGCGGCTCGTTTCCCGCGGGCACGGTAACCGGAGCACCGAAGATACGGGCGATGGAGATAATAGAAGAGACGGAGAAGAGCAGGCGAGGCATTTATGCGGGGGGAGTGGGCTATTTCGACTTCTCGGGCAATCTCGATTTTGCCATCACGATTAGAACGATGTTCACCGTGGGTACGAGGGCGTATTTCCAGGCAGGTGCGGGTATCGTCGAGGATTCGGTTCCTGAGCGAGAATTTTATGAGACTGAGAATAAACTGGGTGCCTTGATAACCACTCCGTAACGTGAAATGAAAATGAGAGTGCTTGTGATCGATAACTACGACTCCTTCGTATACAATCTCGTACAATACGTTGGAGAACGTGGTGCGGATGTAGCAGTGAGGAGAAATGATGCGGGGATAGCGGAACTAGCGGCGTTGAAAGCAGATCGGATCATTATTTCTCCGGGACCTGGAAGGCCGGAGAATGCAGGGGTTTCTGAAGAAGTAGTACGAATCTTCGGTTCGCATATCCCTATCCTTGGCGTTTGCCTGGGGCATCAGGTGATCGGGCATGTTTTCGGTGCTACCATCGGGTACGCCCGCAAAATCATGCATGGCAAGGTTTCATTGATTCGTCACGATGACACGGGGATCTTCACGGGGATGAAGAATCCATTTCACGCAACGCGGTATCACTCGCTCATTGTCGCTGAAGATGGGCTCCCGTCGTGCTTGCAGATTTCTGCACGAGCAGAAGATGGGGAGATAATGGGAATTCGGCATACTGAATTGCCGATTGAAGGTGTTCAGTTCCATCCAGAGTCCATATTGACCGAGGATGGGAGAAGGATAATTAGCAACTTTTTGGAGAAATGATAAAAGAAGCGATATCAAAGATTGTGGAGAGAGTTGACCTCGATCCGGATGAAGCGAGGCTTGTGATGGAGGAGATCATGAGCGGGAAGGCTACGGATGCGCAAATAGCCTCATTCTTGACTGCGCTGAGGATGAAGGGGGAGTCGGTTGAAGAGATCGTTTCGTTTGGCCATGCAATGCTTCAGCACGCATCGGTCATTTCGCCACAGGTTGATGGGGTAATGGTGGATACCTGTGGAACTGGTGGTGATCGGCTCAAGACCTTTAATATAAGCACTATTTCAGCTTTTGTCGCTGCGGGTGCGGGTGCAGTCGTTGCAAAGCATGGAAACCGGGCGGTATCGTCAAAAGCAGGTTCTGCGGATGTTCTCGAGGCACTTGGTCTTGACCTTATGCTCACGCCTGAGCGGGTGTGCGAGTGTATAGAAAACGTAGGCGTGGGTTTTATGTTCGCTCCCGTGTTTCACCCCGCGATGAAATATGCGTTAGGACCGAGAAGGGAGATTGGGATACGAACAGTATTCAATATTCTTGGTCCGCTGGCAAATCCGGCAAGGGTACAGGCGCAAGTGGTAGGGGTCTTTGATGCGTCGCTTGTCGAAAAAATCGCGAACGTGTTAGCTGGTCTCGGGGTGAGGCATGCAATCGTTGCTCATGGATTAGATGGCTTGGACGAGATCTCGCCAATCGGTGTGACGAAAATTGCGGAACTGAGAGAGGGGAAGATAATAACGTACAGCGTTCATCCAGAAGATTTTGGGCTGGAACGGGCCACGGTGAGTGAGATAGAGGGTGGAAATGCGGACGAGAACGCGAAGATCGCACTGAGTATTTTGAAGGGGCAGCGAGGAGCGAGAAGAAATGCGGTTTTACTGAATGCTGCAGCGGCACTGGTTGTAGGCGGGCTTGCAGAGGACTTGAAAGAAGGTATAGAACTCGCCTCGCTTTCTGTGGATTCGGGTGCGGCATACCGAAAGCTTGAGGATTTGCTTCGATTTGGAGGAGATGAGTCAAAATTTGAACAATTTGATCGATAGGATCGTCGAAGACACGAGACGAGGAGTTGAAAGGAGGCGCAAAGATAAAATCCCAGAAAGAACGAGTGAAATTCGTAGTTTATCAGGCGCGATTAAGAGCAGAGAAAAGGCGATCGTAGCGGAGATAAAGCCGCAATCGCCGACCGCGGGCGAGCTTTTAGGAAACCGAGATATTTTGGCACTCGCGGCTGACTATGAGAAAGGTGGTGCAACGGCGCTCTCTGTTCTCACGTCTCTCTATTTTGGTGGTACGGTAGATAATGTGGTATTAGTGAAGGGTAACGTGAGCATTCCGGTGCTTTACAAGGATTTTGTCGTGGACGAATACCAGGTTCGGGAGGCTTTTGGCTACGGTGCAGATGCACTACTGCTCATCGAGGGTATTTCGCTCGTTGAGAAACTCCTGGATGTTGTGGACGACTCAGGGCTGGAGGCAGTGGTCGAATGCCATTCTGCAGACGAAGTAGAAAGAGCAGTAAATGCCGGAGCTGAACTCATCGGGATTAATAACCGAGATCTGAGGACGTTCACGGTGGATCTTGAAACAACCGCACGACTTTCGGAGTACGTGCCTGGTGATAAAATACTGATAAGTGAATCGGGAGTTAAGACGTCTGCAGATGCGCGCTATTTATTTGACTGTGGTGCGGATGCGCTTCTCATTGGGACTGCACTAATGAAGTCCCCGGATCCAAAGGAGTTCATACAGGCATGTCGGAAGTGAACGTGAAGATTTGCGGAGTAACAAATAAAGACGATGCGCATCTTGTTGTAGATAGCGGTGCGGATATGCTCGGCATGATCGTGGACGTACCGGTTGCCACGCCGCGGAAAATACGTATAGATGAAGCAGAAGAGCTCTCAAAAGAGATAGGTGATGCGATAGATATCGTGGTCGTTCTCTGTCCGAAATCCGTAGAGGAAGTGAAAGATGTGGTGAGAAGGATTGAGCCCTTTGGTGTGCAGCTGCACGGGTTTGAATCGAATGCGTTTTTAAAATCTGTGCGTAACGTACTTACGGATGTAAAATTGATAAAGACGGTACATGTGGATGAACGCGGTATGATTCATGGTGGTATGCCTGATGAGGATTTTGTCGATTTCATACTTCTTGATACGATTTCTGCTCAGATAGGTGGGACTGGAAAAACACACCGTTGGGATACAAGTCGAGAGATCGTGGAACAGAGCACGATCCCGATTATTCTCTCCGGGGGTTTAACACCTGAGAATGTGGCAGATGCGATAAAGGCGGTTAATCCGTATGGCGTGGATGTTGCAAGTGGCGTGGAATTTTCTGCGGGTATAAAAAGTAAGGAGAAGGTCTATCAATTTGTGAGGAATGCGAAATGTACATAGGTGAATATCCAAAAGCGGGTAAATTCGGTGAATACGGCGGACAATTTGTCCCTGAGGTGTTAATGCCCGCATTGACTGAGCTTGAGGATGCGTATCATCGCTACGGAAAGGAAGAGCAGTTCAAGGCAGAATTGGACTATTATTTGAGGTCGTTCGCTGGCAGACCAACGCCCCTGTACTTCTGCTCCCGGCTTTCTGCTCTGTTAGGCACTAAACTTTATCTAAAGCGTGAAGACCTCGTCCACGGCGGTGCCCATAAGTTGAACAATACAATCGGTCAGGCGTTGCTGGCGAAGCGGATGGGTAAGAGCAGGATAATCGCAGAAACCGGAGCTGGACAGCACGGACTGGCGACTGCAATTGCAGGTTCGATGTTTGGCATGAAAGCGGAGATTTACATGGGTGAAGAGGATATCGAACGGCAGCGGTTGAACGTTTTTCGAATGAAATTAATGGGTGCGGAGGTTCACCCGGTTGCCAGTGGCTCGAAAACCTTGAAGGATGCGATAAATGAAGCTATTCGGGACTGGGTGACGAATGTCCAGGATACGCACTATCTTTTAGGTTCTGTCGTCGGGCCGCATCCCTACCCAATGATGGTACGTGATTTCCAGCGGGTGATTGGCATGGAAACGAAACGGCAGATGCTGGAAGCTCAAGGGAAGCTTCCTGATGCTCTCGTTGCGTGTGTTGGCGGTGGGAGCAACAGTATAGGGTTGTTCTACGATTTTCTTGATGACGAAGACGTGGCGATTTACGGTGTGGAAGCAGGAGGAGAAGGCATCGCAAAAAAGCATTCCGCAACGCTTCATGCGGGTACAAAGGGGGTCTTGCATGGTGCATACAGTTATCTACTACAAGATGAGCATGGTCAGATACTCCCGACGCACAGCGTTGCACCAGGACTCGATTATTCGGGGGTTGGACCCGAGCATGCGTTTTTGAAGGATATCGGTCGTGTAACCTATGATATTGTAACTGATACGGAGGCGCTGCAGGCGTTGAAGCTTTTATGTACCTATGAAGGTATACTGCCCGCACTTGAGTCGGCACACGCGTTAGCATACGTATCAAAGTTAGTGGAGAGCGGAGAGTTGGGGAGTGACGACGACGTCGTCGTGTGCTTATCGGGCAGAGGCGATAAGGATGTGGAGATAATAGAGCGGGCACTCCACAAACGTATTTGATAATGTAGCAGTTTCAATCCATTTCGTAAAACTCCATTCGTCTCATCATGGGGTTCGACTCAGGTGGTTTTTAGATGAATGCCAAGAGAGATCCGAACTCCCGAACCCCTGCAGGATGAGGCCCTGAACCTCACGCCTTTGTCCACTCGGCAACCTCCGCCTTCAGTAAAAGAGATAGGTGTGATAAAGAAAAACCCTTTTCTTTTGTTTTGTGACGCTATACTTCTATGGTCAAACGATGAAATTACTGGATCACGTAGTGGCTCTGAAGCACGATTTCCTTCGCCTGACCAAGTTCTCCATTGTGGGCGTTATCGGTGCGGGCATTAACACGTGGTTTCTATGGCTCTTTACCGATGTCGTGGGGCTGTACTACCTTTATTCCTCGGCAATCGCCATTGAAATCGCCATCATTCTCCAATTCCTCATGAACGACCGCTGGACGTTCAAGGAGCAAAAAACCATGCACGTCGAGCAATTCGTGAAACGCATAATCAAGAGCAATATATGGCGTTCCGGTGGCTTAGCGGTCAATATCGGCGTTCTTTACTTCTTAACCGAGTACCTGGGTGTATATTACCTGCTGTCGAATATAGCGGGGATTATTTGCTCGTTCCTCCTGAATTATCTCTTTGAAAGCCGATTGACCTGGGGTATCAGGTAACCTCGAAGCTCCTTGTAGAAGAAAAGTTTTATTTAAATCTATCGCAAACTGTATACAGAAATGGCAGAAAAAGGGTACTGTAGCGCTCAAGAGCTCATTGAGTAGGATTGGTAGCTTTGTGGGATTCCTCTATATCGGCAGTGGCTTCATCATATTTACGCAGATGGGTATCGCGTTAAGCCAGAGTGCACTAACGTCTTCAGTTGTTGTTACCATTATATCCGCACTGCTTCCGATAATACTAGGCATTGCTCTGATACGTGTTGCCTTGCGAGCTCGTGGTGAAGTAACGATGCACGCACGGATAAAAATGGCTGCCCTCGGCGTTGTAGGCTTGTTCGTGTGGGCAGGTTTGATTATCGGCCCGGTTCTGACTGTTGTCGCGAGTCTCCTGCCTTCAGTAGCGAGCAGGAACCCTTAAGGTCCTATAAGAAATACACATGAGAGAAAAGCGAAGTGTCGAGCGTTCGTAAATTCTAGGAGAACTGGTCTTGTATGTCCTTTCCGAGCCGTCCAATAGCATCGGAACGGCATTGACGGCAGTGTGTCATCTGCCGCGTGTATTTACTGCATAGTTCCTGTATCACTCTCTTTTCCTCCGGTGTGGGGGGCTGAATATGCGCGAACTTGTATTGTGGGATAAGTGGTATAATATTGTGGAGAAAAACGCCCATCTCGCCTATTCTCTTTGCTACATCAACAATATGCGTATCATTCACCGTAGGAATGAGAACCGTATTCACCTTTACCAGAATTTTCCGCTTCACTGCCTCTTGAATCCCTTCTAATTGATTCTTAAGCAGCATTTCCGCCCCCTCCGTGCCCTTGTATACCGTGTCATGATAATTCACGAACGAGTAGATCTCTTTGCCAATTTCAGGATCCACGGCATTGAGGGTGACAGTCACCGTCCCAATGCCCAATTCTTCGATCTCATCGATTCGGTCAGGCAGCAGTAGCCCGTTCGTGCTCAGACAGCGCATCAGATGTGGAAACTCCGCTTTGACGAGTCTGAAGGTCTCAAACGTCTCCTCATTGTACAGTGGCTCGCCCGGCCCCGCAACGGCGACTACCTTGATATAGTGCACTTTTTGCAGCACTTCCTTTACGCGTTCCAACGCTTCCTGTGGGGTGAGTACCTTGCTCGTCACGCCTGGTCGCGATTCATTCACGCAATCGAATTTCCGTACGCAGAAATTACACTGGACATTACACTTTGGCGCCACCGCGAGATGCATTCTGCCGAAGAAGTGGCAGGCGTCTTTACTGAAACAGGGGTGTTCTTGTATTTTCCTGAGCTGTGCAGGGTCCCAGGGGATTTCTCTTCCTTCTACTTTGGTAACGAATAGAGGACCAGACGCTTTTTCACGCATTCTTCACATCCACCCTTCATCGAAATTAATTGGTGCTCTTTAGTTTTTCCACGCTTTTAAAGCTTACCAATTTTATCTTCTCTTTTGATTATATTAAATTCCGTGTGTTTCGTTACAATTGCATCTGCCAAACGATCCAATGCTCTGAAATCACTTGCTGTGGGGGCCCCTTTGATCACTACGGGATCCAATAGTTCTGCCTTTACATTCGGAATCATTCCAACAAGCTGGTCGATGAGCTTACTTCCCCACCCGTACGACCCGATTATCGAGACAAATTTCAGTTTTGGCCGCAGCGAATTGACCAGATAAACTGCGCACACAACGTTCGGATGAGGACTGGTCAACATGGTAGGTGAGCCGATAACGAGAGTTGCGGCATCTACTAATGCTATTGCCAGTTTCCCGATATCCGTCTTGGCCAGATTGAACTGTCGTACCGTTACGCCGCGTTCTATTAACGCCGCTGCGAAGTACTCGACCATTTTCCTGGTGCTGCCATGCATCGAAACATAGGGAATGACCACTTCGTTTTTCACCTCATCCGAGACCCATTCTCGATACGCATTGAGGATTACGTCAGGATTACTGTATACTGGACCGTGACTTGGTGCAATGAGCTCGATCTCCAGATCCTGTAGCTTCTCTAAATTTCGCCGGATACTGGTCTGGAACGGCATCATAATTTCGGCATAGTAGCGCTTGGCTGCTTCAAGCACGGCTGCTTCATTAGTGACAAATAAATCACTGGTTGCAAGATGCGCGCCAAGGAAATCACAGCTAAACAGAATGTTATCTTCACGTAGATAGGTCACCATCGTCTCCGGCCAGTGAACCCACGGTGTATAAATGAACTCCAGTGTTTTGTCTCCCAGTAACAGAGTCGCTCTGTCATCCACAGTTACGATCGCATCTTCACGGATTACAAGCAGCTCTTCCAGCATACCTTTACCTTTTGGCGTCGTAACCACCTGCGCTTTGGAATACCGATTAAGTATCAATGGTATAGATCCTGAATGGTCCTGTTCGGCATGGTTACTGATAACATAATCGATATCATCAGTCTCAAGGCGTTCTAGATTGGTTAGCAGTACATTAGTCATAGTAGGGTCTACGGTATCGATCAAAGCAGTTTTCTCGCTGCCCTTTACCAAGTAGGCGTTATAGCTCGTGCCAGCAGGGAGCGGGATGAGTTCGTCAAATAGTGCTCGATCCCAGTCCACAGCCCCCACTGAGTAAATATTCGGCTTAAGCTGTCTGCAAACACTCATTTTCCTACCTTTTGTTCGACCATTTCTTTGTGCGCAGTGGGATAAAGGCACGTTTAGGAGATTACCTAACGAAAGAACCACCGCATTAACTTTGTCCTCTTCCTATTCCTAGTTACCTTTTTCTGCGAAATTCTACTATACACGATCCAGATTATGATTTCGTCCTCTTATGCTTGGCACTCCTCAGACGATGCCGCAGAGGCGTAAAGACGCGCAGTGATAGTTCTTTGTCAATGGCAAATAATCGACTTCCGTCCTCGCCAACGAGTTTCAACTGGGCTACGATATCATTGTCGTTGCCTTCCTCTTCGATCTGGTCGTAACATACCACTAGCTAGGGTATGCGTAAAAAATCTCGTTATCGAGCTATTGATTCAGCGCCACCCCCATTTTTTCGCTGCGCATCGTATCGCTCTCCACTATACGATCGTTTCCTCAACTTCCTCCTTGCCGTGCTCCAATTCCTCGACCTGCTCTTTGTCCTGTCTTAGCAGCAGGGCAAGAAATTCGCCAGCGTGCGTTTTCTCTTCTTTCGCAATATCCAAGAGGACCAACCTAATCTCTTCACGCTCTGCCATTGCCGCGAGTTGCTCATACAAATTCACCGCATCAAGTTCTGCTATGAGTCCCACTCGCACTATCTCGTTATCCCTATCGCTCTTTTTCACCTTATCCAAATCTATCGGTATTTCGGACAACATATTTATCACTCCTCAAATCCTTCCCACAGTTAAATCCGTGGGCTCCTAAACTCTGGTTGCTTACATCTCATACGGTCATTTCTTAAAAATTTTTCTATCCCCGATCCTGCAAGAAGACATCCGAAAGGAAAATATTTATGATTTTTCTCTCTTATATATAAGGAGGTGATGTGAAATGGCATGGAGAAGACGATATATTTGGGATCCGTTCGAAGAATTGAGAAGGATGGAAGAATGGATGGACAAGATGTTTCGGGAGACCGGGCCTTACTATGTGGGCAGGAGAGCACTACCCGAAGCTGCAGGCGAAGAGCTCGTTGAGACCGCAGCGCCGTCTGTGGACATAAAGGAAAAAGAGGGCAAAATCATTGTGGATGCTGATATACCGGGCGTTGAAAAAGGCGACATCTCTATAAACATCAGGGGCGATATGCTCGAAATCAGCGCGGAGAAGAAAGAGGAAAAAGAGGAGAAGGAAGAGGGGTATATCAGACGGGAACGGACCTATCGAAAATTCTATCGATCCATACCGCTACCAGCGCAGGTGGACACGGAAAAAGTAAATGCGACCTTCAAGAACGGTGTACTTCAGGTCGAGATGCCGAAGATCGCAGGAGAAGAGGTAAAGAAGATCGAGGTGAAGTGACATCGAAACATCATTTAGGAAGCTGTCCTACGTAAACTAAGGGGGAGATCGAGGAAATGATCCTCCGAATATATTTATTAACACGTGAGACGTTTACTGAAATAAGCGAGCACGCAACATATGCGTGGGTATACCCGGAGGGGTAGAGAAATCGCACGGGGATAGTGCGTATTTTATTTTCTCAAGGTAGTAGATTCCCACGGGAGAGATGGATTTGAATGAATAGGAGGTGAGGAATATGGAAAAAGAGTCAGAAGCGAAACAAGTACTGGCAGTGCATCTCCCACTCATTGGTGATCCCGCACCTGATTTTGAGGCTGATACGAGCTTTGGTAGGAAAAAATTGGCGGATTACAAGGGAAAATGGTTGGTGCTCTTCTCGCACCCTGCTGATTTCACGCCGGTTTGCACTACGGAGTTCATCGCCTTTGCAAATATTTTCGATGAACTGAAGAAACGAAACACCGAGCTCATGGGCTTGAGCGTCGACAGTGTCTCCTCGCATATCGCGTGGGTCCGCAATATCGAGGAGAAGATGGGTGTCAAAATCCCCTTCCCGATCATCGCCGATTTGTCAAAAGAGGTTGCTACAAAGTACGGGATGCTTCATCCCAGCCAGAGCACGACCGCAACAGTACGCTGCGTTTTTTTCATCGATCCGGAAGGAATTTTACGTGCAATGCTCTACTATCCGCTCACCAATGGGCGGAATATGGACGAGATAGTACGAATGATCGATGCGTTTCAGACCTCTGATAAGTTCAAGGTCGCAACGCCCGCCAATTGGCGACCCGGTGACAAAGTTGTCGTACCACCCCCAAAGACCCAACAAGATGCGGAACAACGGGTGAAGGAAGGCTACGAGTGCGTTGACTGGTACCTCTGCAAGAAGAAACTTTAAATCTTTTTTTCTTTTCTTTTTTTGGAGTGAAAAATGAGTGAGACAACAGCATCGCCAGGTTGTAAAATGCTGGAAATAAAAGATTTGACGGTAGAGGTGGAAGGAAAGGAGATTATCAAAGATTTAAACCTTTGTATTGAGCGTGGCGAGGTCCACGTATTATTTGGCCCGAATGGGTGTGGTAAGACCACACTTTTGCTGACGATACTTGGTTTTCCCTCGTATAAGGTTAAAAAGGGGAGAATCGTGTTTCAAGATGTTGATATAACCGATTTGCCAACCAACGAGCGGGTAAAACTGGGAATGGGCGTTTCCTTCCAGCACCCTCCGGAGATACGGGGCGTTAAACTTGGTGATATGGTCAATATTGCGTTGGGGCGAAAAGAGGGAAAAATCGATGAGACGGTGGTAGCGCTTGGAAAACGACTTAACATCTTCGAAGATTTCTTGAATCGTGATGTGAATCTCGGATTTTCCGGTGGGGAAATTAAAAGATCAGAGATATTGCAACTTCTCGCGCAATCTCCAGAATTCGTTATGTTTGATGAACCTGATTCTGGCGTTGATGTCGAGAATATCGAGCTCATTGGCGAACTCATGAATGAACTCCTGGGTCGAGAGAAGATACCAAGTCAGCGCGAGCGCGCAGGTCTTATTATTACGCACAGCGGGTTTATTTTGCGCTACATCAAGCCTGACCGAGCACATGTCATGATTGGCGGGCGGATGGCGTGCTCAGGGATACCTGACGAGATATCACGGGAGATAATGGAAGAGGGGTTTGAGCGATGTGCAGAGGTATGCGGCCAGAAGGTGTGTGATAAATGATAACGAGTGATGAGATAACTGAACGTGCGGAACGTGCAAGAGCGAAGAAAGCACTGTTAGGCGAGGATATTGATATTGAACAGTATACTATTCGAGCGAACGAACATGCGTTCCTTAACTCGATGAACGAGATAGCCGAAGATTACAAGCAAGATCTACTCGATGCCGGTATCGAGCCATCTGAGAAGGACAGGTCTGGTTCTTTCTTACAGCGAGACCGTTCGGTAGTCTTTTCAAAAGTAAAATTCCCTGGATTGGAACTCATGAGTACAACGGAGGCGGTAAAGAAGTACGATTGGCTCAAAGATTATCTGTGGAACTTAATTCCCGTGGATACCGACAAATATACCGCCGAGGTCGAATTAGCTCAGAGCCATGGTTATTTCATCAGGGCCGCAACGGGCTCAAAGGTAACCATACCATTGCAGTCCTGTCTGTTCATCACGACGGATAAAGTCAGACAGAATGTGCACAATATTGCAATTGCTGAAGAGAACTCAGAACTCCATATCATTACCGGCTGTTCTGTTTCTCATACGGTGAATTCCGCTCTTCATCTTGGCATTTCCGAGTTTTATGTGAAGAAAGGTGCGAAGCTTACCTTTACCATGGTCCACAACTGGAGTGGGGGTATGGAGGTCAGGCCGAGAAGTGCGGTAAGGGTTGAGGATGATGGCGTCTTCATCAGCAATTACATTTTAGTTACGCCCGTGAAGTCGCTTCAGATGTTCCCCACCACGTATTGCGTGGGGCGAAACGCGCGGACCACTACGCAGTCAATTGTCTATGCTACGGGTAATGCGAAGATCGATATAGGTTCGCGTGCGGTGCTTCAAGGGGAGGGGAGCAAGGCTGAAATCATTTCGCGCGTAATTGCTACGGATAATGCGAAGGTAATCGCTCGTGGTGATATCATTGGAACTACCGCAAAGGTAAAAGGGCATCTGGAGTGCAGAGCCTTGATGCTCTCTGAGAATGCTGAAGTGGATTCGATCCCCCAGCTCAAAGCGACACGAAAAGACCTTGAGCTTTCGCATGAGGCGGCGGTTGGAAAGATCGCCGAAGAGGAGATTCGTTATTTGATGGCACGAGGCCTGAGCGAGGACGAGGCCACGTCAGTAATCATTCGCGGATTTTTAAATGTGGAACTTACGGGACTTCCTGATGCCCTCGCACAAGAGACCAAGCGGATGTTTGATATGAGTTTGGAGAAGGTGATGTGAGGTAGGGGTGTGGAAATACAATGGAAGATCGATTGAAAGCACTTGAAATCGCCATGGAACGTGAACGGGAAGCCAAAGCGTTTTATTTGGACGCACGTGAGAAGATTACCAACGCCTACGCACAAGATATGTTTCACTCGTTCGCAAAAGAGGAAGAGAAGCATCTGGAGAAGATCAAGGAAGTATACAAAGCGCTCAAAAAAGAGCTGAAATGGCCAAGACTGATAACCTCTATCGGTGATGTGGTGAAGACCAAAGCAGTTTTTCCGCGAGAGCTGGAAGAGCTGACTATGACCAAACAGGATGTTGAGGTGAGTTTGGGCATCATAAAACTAGGCTTGGAACGGGAGGAACAAAGCATTAAATTTTATCACGAGCTGGCAGAGAAAGCCACCGATCCTTTTGAAACCAGATTCTTTATCGCGCTTGAACATGAGGAGCGCGGACATTATCTCTCACTGTGGGATTATCGGGAGTATCTTGAGGATCCCGAAGGCTGGTTTAGCATGAAAGAGGGTTATCGGTTGGATGCCGGTTGAATTCAATGGTCAAACTGTTTGGTATCTCGGGAAGTCCACGCAGAGCGGCGACTGACTGGATAATTCAAGAAGCGTTGCGATACGCAAAAGAACGATGGAATGCTGAGACACGATACTTTTCGGTTCGCGGTAAGAAACTCAACTTTTGCATCCATTGCGACCACTGCATTAAAGAAGAAGGGTGTGTTCATGACGATGCGATGGAGGAGGTCTATTCCGGGTTTGACTGGGCCGATGCGATCTTAATCGGAACGCCCGTGTATCAAGGGACCCTCAGCGGTCAGACAAAAGTGGTGCTTGACCGTATGCGAGCATTTGCTGCGAGTAATCCTCACGGACTCCGTGACAAAGTCGGCGCGGCAGTTGCGGATGGTGGAGACCGTATCGGGGGGCAGGAGCTCGCTATCAGAGCTGTCACCGACTTTTTTGTGATCAATGAAATGATCCATGTCGGTGGAGGGGCATTTGGTGCCAATCTTGGTGCCACCTTCTGGTCGAAGGATAAAGGTGCAGAGGGCGTTAAAGCGGATAAAGAGGGTTTGAAAAGCCTTTATAAGACCGTTGACAGGCTTATGAAAGTTTCTGGGGTAGTGAACGCAGGTGAAAGGAGCGTATGAGCACTAATAGTATCAGGTTAGCATGGGGGATTACTGGATCCGGTGATAAAATACTCGAATCTGTCGCCCTATTGAAGGAACTCTCGAAGAAGTACAACTTGGACGTTCATGTGTACCTCTCCAAGGAAGGAAAGGTCGTTTTAAAGTACTATAAGATCTTGAAAGAAGTGCAAGAGAGTTTTCCTAAAGTAAGCGCAGAGGCAGGCCCAAATGCACCGTTTTTATCAGGAAAACTTCAGTTAGGATCGTACGATTTTATGTTAATCGCTCCCGCTACGGCAAATACTGTGGCAAAAATAGCCTACGGGATTGCTGATTCACTCATTACCAATTCGGTGGCACAGGCAATCAAGGCCAATGTACCGGTATATATCTATCCTGTGGATCAAAAAGAGGGCGAATTAACAACGAAGCTCCCCAACGGTAGGGACTTGAAGCTGCGGATACGGAAAGTGGATGTGGAGAACGTCGAGAAGTTACGGACGATGGAAGGCATTACTGTCTTGAATACACTTGACGAACTAGAAGATGTGGTGAAGAGATTCGTTTAATAGACCTTATCCACACTGAGAAAATTTAACTTGTTCCGTCGTTTAAACCATTCAATCCCTCTGCGCTAAGGTATCCCAAAAGGTTACTCTCTCCTGAGTCGGCTCCTCGTAGGAAAGATCCTTGGTGGAACTAACCCAAGCCCTCCGCTTCAGCGCTTCCGAGGGCCGGAATACGTTCTCTACCATCGGATCTTCTAATCAACGCCTAACAGCTTCTAAGGTCTTACTGTACTCGTTATCTATGCATTCACACCTTTCTAAATAGCGAGTGAAAAGGGTACTATTTTATATAATCATGGAAACAACATCATGGGGTAGTACGATGAACTCGAACACGGGCAATCGATGGCTCATCGCTTTACGCGGTTTGTGTGCTAGTCGGTGTCAATGCGACGGTGATGCTCTTTTCAAAATCCCCACTACCGAGAGAGGAGGAGGCTACTGGAAAGGAAGGTAAAAATGGTAAAGAAAGAATTGGATGTTTTGCTAAAGGAAGAGCGGGTTTTTGAACCCTCCGATGAGTTGGTCCAGCAAAGCAACATTAAGAAATGGATGGATGAGCATAGCATCAAAAGCTACGATGAATTGCTCGCCAAAGCCCAGAACATAGACTGGTACTGGAGCGAGATTGCGAAGGAACTCGATTGGTTCAAGCCCTGGAGTAAAGTGCTCGACGATAGTAATGCGCCATTCTACAAATGGTTCACTGACGGTAAAATGAACATAGTCCATAACGCGATCGACAGACACATGCATACCTGGCATAAGAACAAAGTGGCGTTTATCTGGGAGGGAGAAGACGGCGAAGTCAGAAAAACAACGTACCGGGACCTCTACATGGAGGTAAATCGATTCGCAAACGCATTAAAGAGTCTTGGCGTCGGGAAAGGTGACCGGGTAGCGATCTACTTGCCCATGATACCGGAGTTACCGATGGCGATGCTCGCCTGCGCGAAGGTAGGGGCTATCCACTCTGTGGTTTTCTCGGGATTCAGTGCGAAGGCGTTACGGGACAGAATAAACGATTGTAAGGCAAAGGTGCTGATAACCGTAGATGGGTTCTATCGGAAAGGAAGCATCATCGATGCCAAAGCGAGCGCTGACGAAGCATTACTGGATGCACCGTCAATAAAGAATATGGTCGTGGTCAGGCGTATGCATAATGGCGACATTCCCATGACCGATGACCGAGATATCTTCTGGGACGAACTTATAAAGGGTGAGTCCACCCATGCAGAAACGGTGGAGATGGATGTCGAGGATATACTGTATATTCTCTACACCTCTGGTACTACCGGGAAGCCAAAGGGAATCGTACACGTGCACGGAGGCTATGCCGTTGGCATTTATGGAACCCTCAAGTATGTCTTCGATCTGAAGGATGAGGACATCTGGTGGTGTGCAGCTGACGTAGGCTGGGTTACCGGGCATTCATACATCGTCTATGCTCCTTTGATGATGGGTGTAACATCGTTCATGTACGAGGGTGCACCAGCATATCCCCACGGTAACCGATGGTGGGCGATGATCGAAAGACATGGCATAACAGTACTCTACACCGCGCCAACAGCAATCAGAGCCCATATGCGCCTTGGTGACGAGTGGCCGAAGAAGAATAACCTCAGCAGTCTCAGATTACTCGGGAGTGTCGGTGAACCGATAAACCCAGAGGCGTGGATATGGTACTATAAGCTTATTGGCAGTGAGCGATGCCAGATAATGGACACTTGGTGGCAGACAGAGACTGGAACCTTTATGATATCGCCCCTTCCAATCACGCCACTGAAGCCGGGATCGGCCACGCGGCCGCTGCCGGGATTTGATGCTGACATCTACAACGAGGATGGTGAATCGGTCACCAACAAAGGAGGATATCTGGTAATCACGAAACCATGGCCTGCTATGCTCAGAACACTCTACGGTGATCCGGAGCGGTATAAAGAAGTATACTGGAGCAGGTTCCCCGGAGTGTATCTGGCAGGTGACGTTGCAAGGAAGGATGATGACGGCTACTTCTGGATTCAGGGCAGGTACGATGATGTGGTTAATGTTTCAGGGCACCGGATAGGGACCGCTGAGATCGAATCCGCGCTCGTAAGTCACCCAGCGGTTGCTGAGTCAGCGGCTGTTGGCATACCCCATGAATTAAAGGGCGAGTCGGTCAGGGTATACGTCATTCTTAAGACGGGGCAGGCTCCCTCAGCCGAGTTGAAGGATGAGTTGAGGGCGTGGGTGAGGAAGGAGATCGGTCCGATCGCGGTACCAGATGAGATGTCTTTTGTGGATGATCTGCCGAAGACACGAAGCGGTAAGATCATGCGGCGGGTAATCAAGGCTAAAGCGCGCGGTGAGCCGGTAGGGGACATCTCAACGCTTGCAAACCCCGAAGCAGTCGAGGCATTAGACAGGGCTCTCTAAGCCCTTCTTTTCTTTTTATTTCTCTTTTTTTAATCTTTTCCAATTCGATGATACTATGATACTGAGTAGGCATCCCACAAGTACCCATTCAGGCTCATTTGTATCTTTTACGAACCTTAACGACAGAATTACACTACTGCTTGCGAACGTTCTGTACGTTTGTCAGTAAACTTTTTTTAGCACAAGGCGTTACGTAGAATTGTATAAGGAGAAAAAAGGGGCGTTCTATGGCTATGGACTCGAATGAGAAGCGTTGGATACTGGAACTCATGAAGAAGAGATATCCCGGGAAGTTTGCGTCCGAAGAGAAGATATTCAGTCACGTCCACCGCGGTGACCGGATATTTATCGGTACCGGATGCGGCGAGCCCCAATATCTCGTTCGTGCACTTATACAGTATGCGAAATCACATCCAAAGGCGTTCTTCGATACGGAGGTTTTCCATGTCTGGACGCTCGGTGTTGCGCCCTATACGGATGAGAAATTCAAGGATAATTTTCGGCATAACTCGTTCTTCGTTGGCAACAATACGAGAGACGCAGTGAATAAAGGCTTTGCCGATTATACCCCTATTTTCTTGTCCGAGGTCCCGGATTTACTCCGTCGCCGGATCGTGCCGGTTGATGTCGCATTGATACAGACGTCGCCGCCAGATAATCATGGGTATATGAGCCTGGGTGTGAGTGTGGACATTGTCAAGGCAGCAGCAGAAAACGCCGCCGTGGTGATTGCGCAGGTGAACGCACAGATGCCACGAGTCCTTGGCGATAGCTTTATTCACATTGACGATGTCGAGTACATCATCCCCTACGATGAGCCCCTCCTGGAATACAGCACCGAGGCAGAAGGAGGAATTGCCGAGCGGATTGGGAAGTACGTCTCGCGGCTCATTCAGGACGGGGATACCATTCAGGTGGGTTACGGAAGTATCCCCAACGCGATTTTGTCCAATCTGTATCATAAGAAACATCTTGGCGTCCATACCGAACTGCTGGGTGATGGCATCGTCGCGTTAATGCAGCAAGGTGTTATTGACAACACGAGAAAGAGCATTAACCCGGGAAAGACCGTAGCAACATTTTGTATGGGTAAAAAAGCAACGTATGACTATATCCATGATAATCCTGCGATCGAGTTCAGAACCGTTGATTACACCAACAATCCGCTGATTATCGCCCAGCACGACAACATGACCGCGATAAACAGTGCGCTGGAGATTGACCTTACGGGACAGGCAACTGCGGAATCCATCGGGAAGATCTTTTACAGTGGCATTGGAGGTCAGGCCAATTTCATGAGGGGCACGGTGTTGGCCCGTAACGGAAATACCATACTGACGCTTCAATCAACCGCGGAGCATGGCACTGTTTCTCGAATCGTGCCCTTTCTTAAAGAGGGGGCGGGTGTGACGCTCAATCGGGGCGACGTCCACTATGTGGTGACTGAATACGGCATCGCCTATCTGCACGGTAAGAACATCCGAGAACGAGCAATGGGATTAATAGCCATAGCACATCCGCAATTCAGACCGTGGCTGATAGAAGAGGCGAAAAAGCTGAACATCATATTTAGCGATCAGGCATTTATACCGGGAAGGCGCGGCGAGTATCCTGAAGACTTAGAGACCTATCGAACCACAAAGACCGGGCTTGAAATCCTTCTGAGACCGGTAAAGATCAGTGACGAGCCGCTAATAAAGGACTTCTTCTATTCACTCTCTGACGATACGCTCTATCACCGGTTCATTTCGGCGCGAAAAGATATGCCGCACGATCGGCTGCAGGAATTTGTCATCATCGATTATACCAAACAGATGGTGATTCTTGCGGTACGCAAAGAGGATGAAAACGAAGAAATTGTGGGTATCGGGCAGTATGGCATCGACGAAATTACGCATACCGCAGACATTGGATTCGCCGTACGGGATGAGTATCAGAACAGGGGTATCGGCACGGAGTTGCTTTCGTATCTCACGTATTTGGCGAAGAAACAGGGTCTTCTCGGTTTTACGGCGGATGTGCTGATGGACAATAAGCCCATGCTCCACCTGTTTGAGAAGGCGGGCTTTAATATCGAGAAGACTCGCGCAGAAGGGACCTATGAGCTGAAGATGCTCTTCTGGAAGGGCGTATGGCCAATCCTGCTTAAAGGGTTTTTGGATAGGACTTCGCTTTGATGGGTGATGAGGGGTAAGTAAAGGATAAAAGAGAAGTGATATTCGTTCGAGAACTTCTTTGGAATGATTGGAACATTGAGCATATTGCGAGGCATAATGTTTCACCACCCGAAGTAGAAGAGGTTTGTTATTCAAATCCCTCGGTAAGCAGAACAAGAGATAAAACGTTAAGGGTTATTGGTCAAACTTATTCTGGACGTGTTCTTACCATCTTCCTTGCTCCTCGTGGGGAAGGAAGTTATTTCGTTATTACGGCACGAGAAGCTACAGAAGCAGAGCGCAGAAGGTTTAAAGAAGGATAAGGGATATTTATTATATAAGAGTAAACGAGCGGAAAATGGGAGAGATACCGAGATTTAAGAGTGTAGAGGAAGAAGCGGAATTCTGGGACACTCATGATACCGAGGAGTTCACAGATGAATTTGAGCCGGTAGAGGTGACGTTTTCGCGCCCGCTGAAGCATAAGTGGATGGTAACCATAGAGTTGGATGAAGAGCGCTTTAAAAGGATGAAGAAACTGGCAGAAGGAGCAGGTACGGAGCCGAGTGCGCTCATGCGTTCATGGGTGTTAGAGCATCTCAAGGAATAAAGAGCGCTGCTACGCCTATCTTCGAAAAATTAAGCTTTGACATCACATAGAGCAGTGTGGGAGGGATGTATGATTTGAAGATGCTCTTCTGGAAGGGCGTATGGCCAATCCTGCTTAAAGGGTTTTTGGATAGGACTACACTTTAAATTCTGTTGTAAACATCCTAAGAAGCAGTCATTATGTGACTTATATTCGCGATACAGCACACGTTATAGATAAAGGCAAAGCAATCAGAAAACGATAACTATTTAAGCTTACACTTATATTATATATTTTGAGTGTTTAATAATTCGGTTTAAAGGTCGTGATGAGCATGCCCGAGAAGAAGGGTCAGAAAAGCTTGCAGGAGCTGATCGACAAGGCAGATGATCTTTTTTGGGATATTACGAAGAGGCCTGAGTCAAAGTCAATTTACGAGGAAGCTTTAAAAATTGCCCAAGAAGAGAAGAAGGAACTGGAGACAGAATACATACAAGGTAAGCTAGACTTATTGGCTGAAAAGTGGGATGATGCAATTGAGCACTTTGAAAAAGTAATCAGACTAGATTCAGATTTTCGAAAAGCGTGGAATTACAAGGGTTTTGCGCTCTTCGAATTATTTCGGTTCGCTGAAGCCATAGAATGCTATGACAAAGCCCTTAAAATCAACCGGAAGGATGATACTGCATGGAACAACAAAGGGAATGTGCTCTTCCAATTGGGGAGATACGAAGATGCTCTCGCGTGCTACGACAAAGCCCTTGAAATCAATCCGCGGAATGAGTTTGCTAAATCTAATAGAAACTTAGTATTAATGAGTCTCGGGAGAGTTAGAGTCGCCCTAAAAGAAAGAAAAAAGCTCTCTTCAGAAAAAAAGGAAGGAATTGAGAAATCAAAACTCCCTACAGAAGAGAAAAAAGAAAGGATTTTAGAGATAGATGCTCATGATGCGGTTTTCAACGAACTGAGAGATAAATATAAGACACTCCTCGATGCGAAAAGAGCTTATGAGAAAAGGCTCGCAGAATCATTAAAACCCCGGGATGAACCGCTCAAAGACAATTTCTTCGTAGTACTGAGGAGGTGGAACTCCTACACTCCACGGATGCTCACACCCACCGAGTCGAACGTTGGTGGTGGATACTTTCTTTACTGGAAAGGAAAAGGTGTCATCATAGATCCCGGGTTCGATTTCATAGACAATTTCTTCAACAATGAGTTAGTCATCTATGATATAGACGCCGTACTCATAACTCACGCACATGTAGACCACTGCAGCGATTTCGAATCCCTGCTCACGCTATTATTTGAATATAACGAAAAGAACGAGCTGAAAAAGAAAATTGACGTTTTTATGAACCTGGGAGCAATGAAGAAGTTCTTGGGGTGGATTCCGATATACGAAGCTGAAGAAGACGCAAAGATAAATCGGATATACCCCTTAGAGGTGGGAAACACCTACGACTTGGGGGACTCTATCAGAATAAGAGCCACAAAAGCCATTCATGATGAAGTTCTGTGCAAGGCATATTCTGTAGGTATTATATTTGAGTTATATGGCGAAAGCGGCTATACCAAAACTAATCCTTTCAGGATTGGGTATACCAGTGACACCAGACATGACAAGGATATTGAGGAGCAATACGAAGGTGTGGACATCATAGTTCCGCACCTCGGCTCAATCGATGAGAACGATTTCAAGATGGGAGATGATACGGTAAAGCGGGACGAAAACCATTTGATGCTGACCGGCGTAATCTCTACGATATACAAGTCTAACGCGAAATTAGCGATAATCTCTGAGTTTGGTGAGGAGTTAGGAGAGGAAAGGGTAACCATAGTAGGCGCTCTGAACAGGGTTTTCAGAAAAAATAAGATGGCACGATGTCTGACCGGAGATATTGGCCTCAAGGTTAAAATTCCTGAGTTAACGGTAAAGTGTCATTATTGTGACGAATATGTGAACGCCAATGAGGTCTTAGAAGCGATCGACCCAAAAAATAAACATAAGAAGTGTCTTGTTTATTTTTCCGAAGAGTGCAAGAGAACCTATGATTATGCGAGACGGGAAGTGGGAAGTGCGTAAATAGTGCATCCCGAACAGACGAGAAGAAGCAATTTTCATCATAGAAAGGCGGGCAATTATTTGAGATTTGTCGCGTTCTGATCAAGAGGTACGATTCAAGCGGCCCAAACATTTTAAAAGCAGACCGATTCGAGATAGAGCGTGGTTATTTTCTCCGCAGCTTCCTTCGAAATCTTCTCCGCAACGAGCACAATGAACACCTCCACGTAGTCAGGCGGCACGCAGGCCAGACTTTCCAAGCCGTCCAGTATCATATCTACCAGATACGCAAGCTCGTCATCGTCCAAATTCCGCAATCTCCGCTCGAAGTCGTCCACGTCCTTTGCGAAATGGTTGGAGAGCGGCGGCAGGAGTGATCTGAACGGCACCTGTGTGTGCTCACAGATTAGATCCTGCAACTCAGGCGCGAGCTTCTTCAAAAGTGCGATGTCCCTGTCATTGAGTTCTCGCATTTATTTCATCAACCCCCGTTTAGCATGTTTGTGTGCAGTGCTTTACGTAATTTCACTCCAGATATTCAGTACACAGTCCTTTGTTATATTTGGCATCCTCATCCAGCGGATTGAGCTCCAAGGCTTTATCGTAGCACCTCATCGCCTCTTTGTATCTACCGAGAAGATACAGCGCAACGCCCTTGTTAATCCATGCACTACCATCCTTTGGGTTGAGCTCTAATGCTTTCTCATAGCAGGCCATTGCCTCTTCGGGTTTATCCAGATGCCGCAGAGCCAGTCCTTTGTTATTCCATGGACGGTCATCCATTGGGTTGAGCTCTGACGCCTTATTAAAACACTCGACTGCTTCCTCATAGTTGCCAAGTTCATCGAGAGCTATGCCTTTCCTATTCCATACCTGGTACTCTCGTGGGTTCAGCTCTAATGCTTTCGTAAAGCATTCGATTGCCTCTTCAAGCCTCCCGCGCTCATGCAGCTCTATTCCCCTGGTATACACCTGCACCGCATCCAACCCTTTCAATTCACGTTCCAACTCTTCTCTGCGTTGTGCTCTTGTTTTGGGCTTCTGTTCTTCAACGAAACACGTGAAGCTCTCAAACGCCTCCGCCTCTTGTATCGCCTCAAGCGCTTCTGCAGCCCGTAAGCGAACCGTTTCATCCTCGTTCTCCAAAGCCACTTCAAGCATCTCGATCGCGGGCTCGCCAATTTTTCTGAGCGCATCTGCTGCTCGCAATCGCGAAGCTGTATCTTCACCCTTCAAGGCTTGAATGAGAGGTTCAATCGCCGGCAGGCCTATCTTTCCAAGCGCCTCCGCTGCTGCCTGTTGAACATCTTCATCTTGGTTGTTCAGAGCCCTAAGGAGAGATTCGACTGCATGAGCATCGTTCAGCTCCCCAAGAGCTTTTGCAGCCCAGCGTCGAACGGTTTTATCCCCGTCGGCCAAACTGAGAATGAGGGGCTCGACTGCCCGTGCATCGTGTATTGCGGCAAGCGCCTCCGCGGCCCGCCATCTCACAACCGCATTTTTATCGTTAAGCGCTTGTATGAGAGATTCTACTGCCCTTTCAACCTTTCGCTCGCCCAGTGCGAATGCAGCACCTGCACGAACAGCTTCATCCTTATCCTTGAGCGCCTTAATGAGCGGGCCCACAGTTCTGATATCTCTTAGCTTCCCAAGCGCTTCCACTGCTTGCAGTCGAACAGCTTTATCCTCGTGCTGCAAGGTCTTTATCAAGCCTTTAACATCTCGCTTCGCTTCCATCCGCTTTATGTCAGGCTTAAATATCACCACGACGATCATTTTTTCCACTCGCAGGTGCTAAACCCATGCTAATTTCTTTCAATTTATTCATTTATTCGCAGTGCTTAAATTTTTTGAGTGCCATGCATTTTGCAATTTTCCTCATTGGACTCATGCGTGCAGGCAATTTCAAACAGGTCCTATCGAAACCTCGTCACGCCCACTCTCTTGCAATACGCAGTAATCGGACAGATACTGCACTTGGGGCTTATCGGCGTGCAAATAGTTTGGCCATGCATGACGAGCAGGTCATTAAAGACGATCCAATGCCGCTTTGGGAGTATCTCGCGTAACGCAAATTCGGTCTGATAGGGCGTTTTAGTTGATACGAGTCCCAGGCGATTTGATATTCGGTGGACGTGAGTATCAACGGCGACACCGGGCTTCTTATAGCCCATCGTGATCACGATATTCGCCGTCTTGCGACCAACGCCCTTGAATTTCAAAAGCTCGTCAATCTCGTCCGGAACGCGTGAATTGTACTGCTCGATCAATACCCGACAAATCTCGGGTATCTGCTCAGCCTTCCGGTGGTAAAAGCCAACCGGGTAGATTAACGATTCAATCTCACCTTTGGTGAGCTTCACCATTTCCTCAGGCGTTTGCGCACGTGCGAATAACCGTTTTGATGCCTGTGCGGTTACGTCATCCTTCGTCCTCAGACTCAAAATGCAGGAGATCAAGACTTTGAACGGGTCTCGTGCGTTTGACACCTCCATCAATGCGGATGTTGTGTCGTAATACCGCTGCTTAAGAATCCTCACGATCTGGTCAATATCCGTCTCTGTCGGCACGTTCGCTCACCTTCTTCCCTTCCATTCCCCGCACATAGGTTCAACGTGGTAGGTTAAATTGCTTGTCTATTTTTAAGCCGTTCTTGTATCTCATTTGGCCAAGCGGCGGGAGTATTAGCAAGAAGTTTACTATACGTTAAACAAAATGAAAAGTTTTTATGCTTTGAAACACCACATAAAACTAAGGGGGTGAAAAGTATGGAGAAAATTTACTCGTTACCAAAAGTGCCCTATGGCTACAAGGATTTAGAGCCCCAGATATCTGAAGAGCAGTTAACCTTACACCACGATAAGCACCATCAAGCGTACGTTACCGGCGCAAACGCGATTATTGAAAAACTTGACAAAGCACGGAATGAAGGTGCTGATCTGGATATAAAAGCAACGCTCAAGGAACTGTCGTTCAACATAGGAGGACACCTGCTCCATTCGCTGTTCTGGTCGAACCTGGCACCGGCTGGTAAAGGTGGTGGAACGCCGGGCGGTGCGTTAGGCGATGCGATAAATACGGAGTTTGGGAGCTTCGAACGGTTCAAGAAAGAGTTCACACAAGCTGCAATAAGCGTCGAAGGCTCTGGCTGGGCCGCACTAGCCTTCTGTCCGCAAACCAAACGACCGGTCATCATGCAGATCGAGAAGCATAACGTCAACATTTATCCGACGTTCAAAATTCTCATGGATCTCGACGTATGGGAGCACGCGTACTATCTCGATTACAAGAACGCACGCCCAAAGTTCGTCGACGCGTTCTGGAGCATCGTTAACTGGGACGAGGTAAACAAACGGTTTGAAGAAGTGTTGTGAGACTGAAATCACGTGAGGAGGGGGAAACCCCTTCCTTGTTTCTCTTTTTGCGCTGAAGATACGACCTACATGATTTTTCCCTTTTTCCTCGATCACGTCGTAGCATCAAGCCACCGCATGCACAATTTCAAAGACACGTAATCTCTTAACTGATGATAACAGCTGCGATTACAAACAATTAAGCGGTTACAGCGTTTAGGCTGTTTTCTTCTTGAGGTAGTCCGTAAAAGAGTCTAATTCTTTCAGGATGTGCTCTACCTTTTCGTAATTATCTTCGATTTCCATTCCTTTCTTGTATTCTAAAAACAATCGGGCAAGAAGAATGACATCTTTTATATCCGGGTCGGTAATAGCAACATCTTCATCAATACAACTCAGAGAGGTCCAATAGGACCATGCTTCATTATCATAACCATAGGGATTTAACAGACAATGGACGATGAACCCAATCTCTCCTGCCTTCCATTTGGAAAGCGGAATCTTATCTTCTATTTTTGTTCGACACTGCGTGGCAATTGCCATGATTTCGCAATTATCAGGATCTTCGTCTCCTAATCCGACAACCAAATCGGTGTACTCCTTTTTGAGCTTGGTTTGTATCAGGTCTTTGAGAGGTGCGGGATCTTCTATCTTGACACCAAACTTGACCCCCTGTGAATTCACGAGCAGTGTGAACCACTTGTATGGTCGAGCGTGTTTCCTGAGTTTCTCCTCCAGTATCACTCGAACCTTATTCAATGCATCATGAGTACTCGATACCCCCCTCCCCGCGGGATACATGTTGTAAACAAACCATCGTTTAGGCATTTTTTTAATTTTCGCGTCCTCGCTTTTATTACTTTTACAGGCTGTTACATTTTAAACGTTTGTTTCAACCACTAAAAGTTATTTTGAGAACCGGGATACAGAAGTGTTCCTCGATCCTTGGGGCTACACTGAAGAGGTGTGTCTCTTAATACCACGTTTATTTCAAACACGTGTCAAGCACTATTCGCTCCATAAGCCTCGTCATTTCAGCCTCGAGACGTTTCACTTCTGCCAGCGCCTCATCTCTCTTCTTCTTGAGTTCGAGCATTTCAGGATATTTCTCGTGTCCCAACAAGGCCTTTGCCTGCTGCTCGTTTCGTTCGAGCACTTTCAGCTGCCTCGTAAGCTCCTCCTGCTTCTTCTTGAGCACCTCCTGCTTGCCAGTAACCCGCGCTGTTCCCCGTTTTATCATCCGTGGGAATTCCGCATCTAATTCGAGGTCTTTATTTCGTTCCAACGATGCGGCCATCTGCCTTTTTTGTTCCTCTAACGCTTCCCACTGCTTGGTAAGCGCTGCTATTCGCTTCGTAATCGTCTCTTTCTCATGCTGAATTCTCGCCAGGTGCGTTTCATCAAAAGTTCCGGAATCCTCACATTCAACGCATCTCATACTAATCAAGTAAGCAAACTTCACATAAATAGTACGTGAGGAGAATCTTTGAGCACGCTGGAAAACGTCGGAACCAGCCGTTTATCGATGATTGGGTTGAATTGGATCCAGAAAGATGCAAACTATTTAATAACGACTCATGACCGTGTGATTTATTTATTTCACGTTATGAAAGCCTGCATTCCTCTCAGAGAAATAATCTCTCTTCATCCTTCTTTCTGCCAAAAAAGTGTGTCATTCAAGAAATCCCGGCTCATATCGAAGCAGTAGAAGCAGCGCTGGTTGAGATGAGTCGTCGGCGCGTAGTAACGTTTGCTTGTGGATTTACCACAATTTTCGTCTTTTTCCCCCGCGCCCACATCGATTCATCATAAAAAGTAGAGGGCAAAACGGCTACTGTACTGGTGAGATCACGACTACAACGTAAGTGTACCGTGACAGTTATGAGCATATCCTTCCCATATAATATGCGTGAGTCCTTCACTTCGTCAAAAATAAAAGCTATGGTAATTTATTCCCTCCTCCTCTTTATCCGTACTACTCCTTGTACCGGGTGAAACATACTCCTACACCATCATAACAGGCTCATACCCACAAATTCACCACCAATTGGAATTACTAACGGCAAAAAGGTGGCTTACCTGCTCTGAGTTCGTGGATGCTACTGGTAAGAGACACGAAAATTGGATACGGCGATAAGGTTGTTCTAAGCGGTGAGGCTTTTGCGATATTGTACTGTACGGCTGGGATCAAAGAACGATAAGGGTATCGGAGAAAGGGAAATCTTCTAAACCGTAGGTTTTAAATAGAGGAATAGTTATTTAGAGCAATAAAATGAGCAGAATTAAGGAAAAGGAGAACAGGTGTGAGACTCTTAGTTCAAAGGTTATTACGATTGCATTTATTTTCGTGATGGTTCCAGCCATAATAGTTGCCTCTAGCGCAGAGTTTCCTCAGGATATTCAGTTTATTGGTACAGTAACTGATATTCATCAACAAATTGGGTTTGGGTATTGGAATGTAACTTTTGATAAAGTTATTAGTGGGCCTCAGCCTTGTAAGGATGAAATAATCGTTAAATATATTACGGTCCCCCCTTGGGGCTTTATCGATCACACCATTACCATCGGGGATAAAGTAGAAGTTTATGGAAGCTATAATTTGTCAGATCATGAATGTGACGTCTCCCTAAACGGCAAGACAGATTATTATATCAAAAAAATCTTATTCTTCGACACACACGCATCAGCTAATCCCTATCCAAGCATCTCCGGCACCCATAACGGCACTATCACACTCCTACAGAACCTCACCGTCAGTAAATTATACACCTACCCCTGCCCCGGCACCGGCGGGCACACTGAATACATAAAACTATGGAATAACACTGATTGGAATGTCACAGCAAAGTGGAACGGCTACCAAGGCGATTGGCATAACATCACCGTCAACAACTCGTTCACGCTCTCTGCAAACGAAACCTACAACTACACCATCCGCACAGGCTCCTATCCTCAAATAATCCATGAACAAGAATTCAATGCCACCGGAGGAACGATTACATGCACCTCGTTTGAAGATGCAAATGGGGACGTTCACATAGACTGGATACCGGCGATAAAATTGATCTAAGCGGTGAGTCTTTTGCAATGTTGTTAATTTTTGCAGTCTGCGTGACACTGACAACGCTTACTAATGGTGATGCAGTCAATGCAACAGCACTGACCGCTGACCTGAGATCCGGAGACGAACTGCGACTTCAAATAGCGTGGAAGGTTAAAACAGGGGATACATTTACCCTCATTTATAAGCCGACTGGGGACTTGCTGCAACGAATTAGAGTGGCGTAATACACGTGTTACTTTTACGTGCTCTTGTTGAAGGAACGTGAGAAAAGGATACTCATAGGTCTATGACTCTTCTTTTTCTATTTTTATTCTCTAATTTTCTCTCTAAAAAAGACGTTTAACCCGAGAACTAACAATTTTTGATAAAACCAGACTCTGGTAAAGGAAATTAGAAAGAAGCTTAATAATACTTGTTATAAACGTACTCAGGATCATAAGCTTGGTTAAATCGCCATGTAAACAAGTTCCTATATTTCAATCTCCTCTTTCTCTATCTCCTCCAGCCGTGCGGTTCCCAACCCCTTTTCCTGAGCCAGTTTGATATGCGGCACTGATAAGGGATCCACTCCGAGGATTTGAGAACCGACAGCATCTGCTGCGACGAGATCTTCTGAAACTAACATCACACCGTATCGTGTCACCGCACCACCTAATTCCTTACCGCTACTTGCTATCCCGTCGATTACCGCTAAGTCCGGTTTCGTGTATAGGTTGATGTCAACGATGCTCTTGGTCAACCCAAAAGCATGGAATCGGGCTTTTCGACCAATGGTTGCACCCATCATGTTCTTCAGTGATAACGTGACCTTCGCCATCGAGTGCCGTTTTAGAACCGCCGCGGAAATCAGAAACGCGTTTTCTAACGTACGAGGCAATTTAAATTCTTTCAATCTTAACGCTTCAGGATCTTTCATGATCGCATACTCATCGTCATTGAGGTCCACTAATGGTATGTCCCATCGTTCGGCAAGTTCGAGG
Organism: uncultured Halobacteria archaeon; assembly: GCA_964400255.1. GTDB lineage: Archaea > Halobacteriota > Syntropharchaeia > Alkanophagales > Methanospirareceae > JACGMN01. Next base: position 6,803 of record CAYNTR010000006.1, on the reverse strand, counting down.
TATCCTAACTCTTGAAACGCCCTCTTCGTGCCTCCTCTACACATGCCTGACCCCTCTGCAATGAGTAGCTCCTTCGCCTTGCCCGTGAAATACCTGACGATGCATTCAACCGTTTCTGGCGACGTGGTAACTGGATAGGGACGGTTAATGATTAAATTCGGCTTAATCACCACTTTCCCTTTGTATGGCGAGATTTCTAAAGCAGCAAGACCTCTTTCAACCATCTCCGCACGGTTCTCACCCTTGACGATGACGACTTTTGACATGGTACTTGCGATCAGGCCTTCATTTGGAGGTAGTGCAGCAACCGATCATTTTCATCATCCCTCTTCACCGAGAACCGGATATGCGACGGCAAACCAAATGACGTGCAGTCCCGTACCTGAATGCTATGCGTCAAAAGCTCTTGTTTCGTTTCGTGTGCGGTACCCACATCGAAAATAAAGAAATTCGCATCGGAATGGACGTTCAGTATGCTCTCTATCCTCCTCTTGCTCAGCTCTATTCGCTCCCGGGTGTCAGCTAAAAACGCATCACCCGCATTCCCAATCACCGCAGCACCGACCCGCTGTGCGCAGACGCTCACACTCCATGGTACTTTTACTTTTGCCATCGCCGTGATACTATCCGCTGATGCGATCGCATAGCCTATTCTCAAACCGGGAATGGCGAAGGACTTCGTTAAAGAGCGCAAAATAATCAGATTGCTCATTGGAAGATTATGAGACGGAAACGCATCTGCCACAAAGTCCACGTACGCTTCGTCCAATACCAGTAATGCATCAACGCGTTCAACTTCTTCTAATATTCGCTCTATTTCCTTTTTACCGAGATACTGCCCGGTTGGATTGTTCGGGTTGCACAGAAAGAGCACATCATCGTTTTTCAGCTCTTCGACAATCAATTCGGGATCGATTCGAAGACCGGGCATTGCGACACGTTTTATCTGTGCTCCCATAAGCTTCGCCGCATGCTCATACTCACCGTACGTGTGTTTCGGCATGAGCACTCGATTCTTTATAAAGGAAAATGCAATGAGCTGTATGAGTTCAGAAACACCCGCTCCAACCAATATCTCCTTCGTATCACAGCCAAATTTATGGGCTATCTGCGCTCGTAACACGCTGCATTCCGTGTCAGGATATTTATCTAGATCTTGTAGTGCGTCGTATATCGCTTCTGAGACGAAAGCTGGTGGCCCGTAGGGGTTCAAGCTGACGCTGAAGTCTAGGACTTCATGCTGTGTAGCTCCCTCTCTTTTTCCGCCATGCTCAACAACTTCCAGCTCGTCTAATGCAGCTCGCGGTTTCACCACCTTTGACCACCCGATTTAGATACCGGCAATAGCAGTAACGTATTGTGTCACTACTATTCTATTCTCCTTTATCGCTTAGCAAAGTTAAGGTTATTCCGCTCAACTACACCCCTCTTTCCCAGAATGGTAAAAGTAAAGTTCACGACGAATTCGCTTGTTTTAGAAAGTGCATAACGCGCTTCGAAAGACCCTCATTCCTCATATTCCGTACTCAGCACCTTTCTGATATGCTCGGCTGTCTTCTCACCGATGTGCTCAACTTCCAACAATTCATCCTTCGATGCGGTAACCACGTTTTCGACCGTCTTAAATCGCCGTAACAGATTCCTCGTCGTCACGATGCCAATATTTGAAAGGGCTGAGATGAAATATTCCTGCTGCTCTTTCAACGATGCCGACGGCTTCTTACCGTGCGGGGTGATCTCTGTCTTGCTCGGCATCTGCTCACGCCTCGCAATGATATAGAGTAACGATGCAGTGTCCGCTTCATCCCGGGTTTGTATAATAGGAACACAGAGATCAATCGCTATACTCGCCATCACCGCTCGCACTACGTTGGGATGCACGTTCCGCTGCCCGTATAATGATTCGCCTTCAATCACGAGCACTGACCTTTCGTACTCGTTCTTCATACGAAGAATTTGCTCTAATAGATTCCTGCGTTTATTGATCAGGGAATCCAAGAAATCAGTCGTGCTTTTCCGCTCTATGCAAATCCGATCAGATACAACGTAATCGCCAACCACTAAATTCCGCAGTTTCAGGTCCACACCTGCTTTCTCCAGAAACCTTGTCACGCCCGATCTCGTCTCCCGAGGATCCGCAAAGATGGTTAATTGTTCACCGTTCTCAAAGTCCGTTATTCTCCGCTGCTCTTCCTTATCTTTTCCTGTTACTTCAACCGCTGATGCCGCTTTCTTCACGTGTTCCGCCTGCTCTTCTCCAGCGGCTTCCGGTTCGAGCTCCTCCATCTTCAACTCGCTTATCCGCCGCCGCATCTCGCGTTCCTTACTCCTGCTGAGCCAATAATAAGCCTCGTCTTTCGTCCCTTTCGCTATAAGAACGATGACCTTGCCCGCTTTTTTCCGCGCAGTCCTTCCTTTCCTCTGGATGCTCCGTATCGCTGACGGAATGGGTTCATAGAAGAGTACAAGGTCGGTTGCCGGGATATCAAGTCCCTCTTCTGCCACCGACGTCGCGACCAAAACGTTGTAAACGCCTTCTTTAAACTTATTGATTATTTCTACCTGCTCTTTTTGCTTTAAGCCTTTATCCGCTTCCTTTGACGCCTGCCCGATGAACTTAACAGCCCGTATTCCATCCTTTTCCGCTTTTAATTCATGCAAAGCGGATATAACCATCTCCGCGGTATCACGATAGTTGGTGAATACGATGATTCTCGTGCTCGGATTTACGCGAATTTCCTCCTGCAGTATCTCTATCAGTGCGTTCAGCTTCGGGTGCTCGCCCTCGTACGAGGCGATCGCGCTCATTGCTTCCACGAATTTGTCATCCTTCAGTAATCGTTTTGCCGCTTTGCTCCCCTCCTTTGAAAACGCTTCAGTCCGTAATCGCTCGAAATACCGCTTCACGGCGAACACGCCTTGGGTCTCCAGCAAATCGATCGCATGCTTGATCTTCAGCACCTCAGCTTGCAACGATAAAGCCTTGTAGAGGTCAGCATGCTTCTGGGTCGCCAACTGCGCCACTATTATACTCCGTAACGCCAAGATTTCCGTTTTTGAGATATCCTTGCTCCTCTTCTTTCTTATAAAGCCCAGCTTCTGCAATGCGTCTATTCGTTCCGATAATACCTCATCTAATGCTTGCCTCTGCCGCCTTATCTCGACGGGAACGTCGATACCACGCCATTCAAAGCCCTTTTTGAAGATAAACGGGGCGACGTCGCGGTCATATTCTGTCCTGCTTTCTACCTTTGTCACTCCTAACGAGGTGCAGATTTCCTGTATCTTCTCCTTGTCACTGCCCGGCGAGGCGGTCATCCCCAAAACTAACGGCTCCTTCGCTTGCTCTGTATACTTCTCGGCAATGTAGACATAGGAGTAATTCCCTACCGCACGATGACATTCGTCGAAAATTACCAAAGATACATCGGTGAGCGTAATTCTGTTGCTCAGCAAATCGTTTTCTATGATCTGCGGCGTGGATACGACGATGTGCGCAGAATCCCACAACGTTGCTCGCTTATCAGGTAGGATAGATCCGGTGAATGTTTGTATTCGCGAAGCATCGAGGTTCAAGAGTTCCGTTAAAAACGCTGCATGCTGCTCGACCAGTGGTCTGGTCGGTGCGAGGAAAAGAATTTTTCCCTTTGCTAATCGGTCAATCAAAACGAGGAGCGCAATGGTGGTTTTACCGAGGCCGGTAGGCAAAACGACCATTAAGGATCCTTTCTTCGCCTCTTCTGCAATGGCTACTTGATACAGTCTTCGCTCTACTGCGTTATCTTTCAAAAGCGGGTGTGATATGAATTTTGATGTGGTGTTGGAGGCAGGATTGTGCATAAAAGAAATATAAGAAAGAGGGATAAATAAGGTTCGGCACCGAATTGCTACTTAAAAGACTTAACAGGTGAATACGAGGATTTTTATAAATCTTCAATATTAATATGAAAGAAAGCCTTAAGCTAAAGTACAAAAATTCTGGCTTGTTAGCGGAGAAAATGAGAATTTCCACAAAAAACATCGCGACCCTTGCCCTCGAACGAGGGTATCATGTGGGAGATGTAATAGAACTCGATGGTAGAAAATATATTATCGAAATCTCCATTTTTGGTAAAGGAAGACCGCACCTTAGAGAACTGGTGCCTCCACCGAAAAAGAACACTGACTTAGAGATAAAAACAGAGCAGTATTTAACAGAACTTGGTTTTAAGGAGCACATCGATTATGAGAAACAACATAATGTCTCAAAATATTGGATAGACTTTGCTTTTGTCAAAGAAAAAGTTGCCATAGAACCTGGAGCTGATTATTGGCATAATATGAAAAGAGATGAGGAAAAGGAAGAAACACTAAAAGCAATCGGGTGGAAATTTTTATGGTTCAATGAAGATGCTATTAAACAAAATGGAGAAAAAGTTAAGGAAATTATAATGGAAACGATTATGAGACTTAGAGAGGAAAGGAGGCGTGATTTTGGTTATTAAAATGTAAATATTAGGTGATATACAGTAAGAAGACAATTCTAAAAAATCCCCAAGTCGTGATGCTCTTTCTGTTAGGAGAGAATTGCTGGAACTTTAGGCCTTCTTCACAATTATCGTCAGATTCGAGTTCTTTTCTACTATCTTCTCGTAGTCGCCCTTTATATACGGTTTTATCAGCTCCAAATCGCCTATCCCTGGAATAATCTCGGCAATCAGCTCGCCGTCGTCAAACACTCTTACCACGCCGTCACTCTCCGAAACCACCACCGCTACAGCATCGGTTTCTTTAGAAATGGAAGCAGCAGCCATGTGTCTGGTGCCCAAGCCCATAGGGAGGTCTACATGGCGAGCAATCGTTTCTATGTAGCGTGCTGCGGAAAGTGCATAGCCATCGCCACTGATAATAAACGCGCCGTCCATCCTCGCCAGCTCTTTTATCGTTCCTTGAACGTTTGCGTCGCGTATGTCCTTTGCCTCTTTGGGGTACTGTGCAAGCGGGTCTAAGATTAACGGCTTTGACCGCCTAAGCACTTCTGCTTCGTCTCCAACCACGAATAGCGCACCGACTCGTGCATGCTCGACACGTTGTCTCGCTAGTCCTACAGCGATCTCGAGCACCGTCTCGAGCACATCAGGATTGCATTTTCGCTCTTCTCCGCAGATTCGCCGTAACATTTTTAATTTTCTATCCCCCAAACCTATTTTACTCGTTGAGCTTTATAAAACCGTGGATAAGGATATAACTATGAACACAGAGTTCAAATCACAAAAAAATCCTTCTGATAAAACTTTTATTACGAAGAACAGGTTTGTGAAGGCGTATTCACCGGCCCATATCACCGGCTTCTTTATGATCTGTGATAATGAAAATCCGTTGTATAAAGGCTCTGTCGGCTGCGGTATCGTCTTAGAATCGGGTTGTGTAACTGAGGTTTCGCTCGGTGATGATCTTCCGGTAAAGGCACGGATAACAATCAACGGCGTAACGGAGGAGGCTCATACTACTCAGTACGTTGTCGAGCGGTTAGCAGGAACAGCTAAGGTTGGCATAGCAACGGATTTTGACGTGCCGGTGGGTTATGGTTTTGGCGCCAGCGGGGCCGGAGCGCTGAGTACCGCTCTTGCTTTAAACGAACTCTTAGCGCTCAACATGACGATTAACGAGGTTGCACAAATCACGCACTGTGCTGAAGTCATCAACAGTACCGGCTTGGGTGATGTCATTGCGCAAACCTACGGTGGTATCGTGATACGAAAGCAGCCGGGGCCCCCGGGAATAGGCGTGATTGACAGGATCCCGCACAGGAACGAGAAAATAAGCTATGTTGCGCTTGGCATAAAACGGACTAAAACTGTATTAGCGGATAAAGCGATGAGACGGAGTATAAACGATGCGGGAAAGGACGCGATGAAAGCATTGATGAGAAAAACCACGTTAGATGAATTTATGCGCGTATCGCGTGATTTCTCGTTACGGTGCGGTGTGATAAGTGACACCTGCAAGGATGCGATCGAAGCAGTGGAAGCCGACGGAAAGGTTGCCAGTGTTGCGATGTTAGGAGACACAGTTTTTGTCGTTGGCGATAGTGAAGCACTGAGCGAGTTTGGAGAGGTAAAAGAAAGTAGGATAGCTGATACCGGGGCGAGAGTTATTTAGTATTCAACGTTTACATTTAGTCTGTTATTCCATTATCTTTTCTCTCTGTACGCTTAAAACATTCCCCTTATCGTCTAACACGAATTCCAAAAGTATTCTATCGACCTTGTACCGTTTGGGGTTCCAGGTCTTTCCGCAACTCCCGCATTCAGCATCACTCCCTAATTCCAGGATATACCAACTTGCATCTGCGTACGGCGTACCACAGTGAGGGCAAACACTCACGGCAACATCCAAAAAGGCTTTCTTTAATTTTAATGGTAGGGCCATATACTTTATCTTCTCTATCATTGTAAAAAAAAGATTCGCATATACTTCCTCACCTTCAAAGAGTACCCCTCATTCTACATTCGCGCCCCTTTTCCATATTGCTTCGTTCTTTGAGTTTTGCTTTTTTCCATTTATAAATGCCGATAGATAGACTGATATGGCAAACGTAAGAACGTAGATGAAAAGAGACACTAGTGCTTCACTGCTATACTTCTGCTTGCAGCTTTTACTATGGTGTGCCTTCCTGTGAGTGCGGGCTTAAATTAAGAAAGTTAATCATAGATAATCCACTACGAGTTATTGCAATGAAACGCATTTTGAACCAGATACCTTGAGTATTTCGGTATTGTCCCGCAAACTGTGACCTTTATAAGCACCCGATCTAATAACTT
>CAYNTR010000005.1:35213-43102 GCA_964400255.1 uncultured Halobacteria archaeon | reverse complement strand
CGGGTGAACGGTGTACGCGACAACTGAGTTTGGCACAGTTTTAAAGCTATTAGTACAGCTACAGCATTTTTCATGATGGGGTCACTACGATTAGTTGGGACAGCGAGAAGATGCCAAAAAGAGAAAACATCAAGAAGGTGCTGGTAATCGGGTCAGGGCCTATCATCATAGGTCAGGCCTGTGAGTTTGATTACTCGGGCACACAAGCGTGCAAGGCACTCCATGAGGAAGGCTATGAGGTTGTCCTGGTAAATTCAAATCCCGCCACAATTATGACCGATCCAGAAATGGCTGATCGGACGTATATTGAACCGCTGACGGTAGAGAACCTGGAGAAGATCATCGCAAAGGAGAGACCAGATGCGCTGCTGCCCAACCTCGGTGGTCAAACTGGACTTAATTTGTCTTCTGAACTGAGCAAACGAGGAATACTGAACATATACGGGGTTACGATTATTGGTGTTGAGGCCGATGCGATCGAGCGAGGTGAGGATCGTATTGCCTTTAAGGAGACCATGGCGAAACTGGGTATACCGATGCCCAAGAGTTCCCCTGCGTATTCAGTTGAGGAAGCGGAGAGAGTCGCGCAGGAATTGGGGTATCCCGTGGTCATTCGACCCGCCTACACCCTGGGTGGAACTGGTGGCGGGCTTGTCTATAACGTTGAAGAGCTAAGAACAATCGTTACTCGGGGCATTGCCGCGAGTCTTATCGGGCAAGTGCTCGTTGAGGAATCAGTGTTAGGCTGGGAAGAACTCGAACTGGAAGTGATACGGGACAAAAAGGGCGCCATGATTACCGTTTGTTTCATTGAGAATGTCGATGCAATGGGTGTGCATACTGGTGACAGTTTCTGTGTAGCACCGATGTTGACGGTCCCCGAAGCGCTTCAGAAACGGTTGCAAGGTTTCTCGTATCGGATTGTTGATGCAATCGGCGTTATCGGTGGCACGAACATACAATTCGCGCATAACCTCGAGGATGACCGAGTAGTGGTGATTGAGATCAACCCGCGCACGTCGCGGTCGTCAGCATTAGCGTCAAAAGCGACGGGCTTTCCGATTGCGCGTATCTCAGCGAAACTCGCTACGGGCATCACCCTGGACGAGATCCCGTACTATAAGGGCGGTACGCTCGACCAGTATACGCCCGGCGGGGATTACGTGGTGGTGAAATTTGCACGATGGGCATTTGAGAAGTTTCCGCAGACGCGAGACCTCCTTGGCACGCAGATGAAAGCGGTAGGTGAGGTCATGAGCATCGGGAAGGATTTCAAGGAGGCGTTTCAAAAAGCGATTCGATCACTTGAAACCAAGAGATATGGCGTCGGCGGTGCAAAGAACTTCGCAACGCTTTCGCTTACAGAGCTTAAGGAACGATTACTCTTTCCGTCAAGTGAACGTATCTTCTTAATGTACGAAACCCTGCGCAACGGGATGTCGGTTGAGGAGCTTTATCAGCTCACGAAGATCGGCCGATGGTTTATCAGCCAGATGCAGGAACTCGTGGAGTTTGAAGAGGAACTCAAGAAGTATCGGGGCAAAGCGCTGCCCGATGACTTACTCAAAGCGGCCAAAGAACAAGGGTTCTCGGACCGATATCTTGCACAACTACTGGGAAAGACGGAAACAGAAATCCGCAGACAGCGGCTCAATGTCGGCCTGACCGCAGCATATGAAGCAGTACCGGTAAGTGGTGCGGATGGCGCGTATTATTATTCGACCCATAATGCGCCAGATTCGGTTGCCGTAACGCCCAAACGCAAGGTAATAATTTTAGGCGGCGGTCCGAACCGCATTGGACAGGGTATCGAGTTTGATTATACCTGTGTCCATGCTGCATTTGCGTTACGTGAGGAAGGTATAGAGTCGGTAATGGTCAATTGTAATCCTGAGACTGTTTCCACCGATTATGATACGTCCAATAAACTGTATTTCGAACCGTTAACGGTTGAAGATGTATTGAGCATTTACAAAAAGGAAAGACCTGAGGGTGTGATTGTCCAGTTTGGCGGGCAGACACCGCTGAACATCGCAAGGGAACTCCACGAAGCGGGCGTGAAGATTTTGGGTACCAGCCACGAGAGCATCCATTTAGCAGAGGATCGCGAGCTCTTCAGAACGATGATGAATGAGCTCGGTATTCCACAGCCGGAGAGCGGCACGGCACGTTCAGTCGAGGAGGCGCTGGAAGTCGCACGAGGGATAGGATTTCCGTTAATGGTGCGTCCGTCGTTTGTGCTCGGTGGCCGGGGCATGGAGATCGTATATGACGAGAACATGCTCCTGGATTACGCACGCGCAGCGGTCGATGTGAGCCCTGAATATCCAATGCTCATCGATAAATTCTTGGAGCATGCGATTGAGACTGAGGTGGATGCAATCGCAGATGGCGAGAACGTGTATATTGCCGCGGTAATGGAGCATATCGAGCTTGCAGGGATTCATTCGGGCGATAGTGCCTGCGTGATTCCGTCGCGTACTATTACCGAGAAACAGCTCGCAAGGATCGAGGAGTATACCAAGAAGATCGCTGAAACGTTCAAGGTCATCGGCCTGATGAATATCCAATACGCAATCGCCAATGATGAGGTATACATATTAGAGGCAAATCCACGTGCGTCACGTACCGTTCCGTTAGTGAGCAAGGTTACGGGCGTTCCGATCGCCAAAGTAGCGACGAAGGTGATGTTGGGCAAGAAGTTAAAGGACATGGTCAAGGGAGACCGGGGAGACCAAGCACTTCCGTATTATGGTGTTAAGGAAGCGGTATTTCCGTTTAACATGTTCCCCGACGTTGATCCGGTATTGGGCCCTGAGATGAAGAGCACGGGCGAGGTACTGGGCATAGCGCCCTCTTACGGATTAGCGTTTTACAAGGCTGAGGAAGCTGCGAGTATGAAATTGCCCACTGAAGGTACGGTCTTGATTTCTGCAACCGACGCGGATAAACCAGAGATTCTTGATGTTGCGGAGCGGCTCGAAAAACTCGGATTCACTATACGTGCGACCAAAGGCACGAAGGCATTTCTGGAAGAGCACGGCGTAAACGCGGAGTTGGCAGTAAAGCTCAATGAAGGCCGGCCGGATATAACCGATGATATTCGCAACGGGCAGTTCCAGCTGGTGATAAATACGCCCGCAGGCGGTAAAGGGAAGCATGCAGACAGTTACATCAGAATAGCAGCGATCCAGAACAAGATCCCATATATTACCACAACGGCAGCCGCACGAGCAACGGTCGCGGGCATTGAGACAGTTAAGAAAGGTCGGGCAGAGGTGAAAGCGCTTCAGGATTATCATGAACTCTTGAGAGCTACAAAATAACCTTGACCTGAACCGCAGCAAATCAACCAACATCTTCCATGTGATTTGGAGGAGTGGTATTGTGACGTTATAAGGAATTAACGAAAAACACCTGCTCGTGTGCATTTACATTTTCTTAGCTTGAAAAGCGCCACAGCCTATATAATCGATCTCATACCAGATCGTCATATTGAGCTTCGGGCAGTGATACCGCTCGCCCGCCACTTTACTTTCATCAAAGTGCTTGCACTCTCTGCATAAATCCTTCATGGTCGTTTTGACCAACATTTCAAGAGTCTTCCGCTCACCGGAGCAATGGGCACCTGATTTATAACATGGAACTCAAACGTTATGAACCTGATTTACCTTCCCTTCACGAGGCTCGAGTTGCAAAACCAGAGCTGGCAGCGAACACCGCTGGCGCTACCGGTATTCTTTTATATTTCCAAACTCATATATTAGCGTGTATACCGCGAACTATGAACCTCATCGAAGTGGATGACATGAGTTGGGAGCAGGAGATCGAGCTTTCGGAGCTGCCCGTGCTCGTGATGTTTTGGAGCCCCACGTGTGTCCACTGTAAGGAAATGGAACCGTATTTCATCCAGTACGCGCAGGAGTACAAGGGCAAGGTCAAATTCGCGAAACTCAACATCGTCGAGAGCCCGTTCACCGTCGAACGGTACGGGGTGATGGTCACACCCACCTTCACGTTCTTCTGCCAGGGCAAACCTGTCCAGAACCTTGCCGGCGCAGCCTATCCCACACTGCTGAAGAAATTGATCGATGAGTCGCTCCAGTACGGTGAGAAATGCCTGGAGAAATCGACGCCTGTACGATTCGACCCCGCGTACGCTTGATTCAAAGAACCCCCAAAGGAAATAGAAGAACTGAAGGAAGCGAACTAAATGTGAGTCGGCTTCTCTGAGAGCGATCCCCTAGCGCTGTAAATTATACTATTACTAAAAAACGCAACGAGTGGAGAGCTGGCCGCTCAGCGTACACAGCTCGGAAAATTTTTTAAACTGGGTAACTATTGTTATTACTGTTGATACGTTTTCTCGACGTAAGAGAGAAGGGAGGAAAAAGGGGCACGAGGGAGGTGATAACCCCTGAACATTGGATTGAGTCCAATGGTAATAAGAGTCGCAGCAGCGCTGGGAGACTTGGGCGCTGTTTTTCGAGTGGATACGTACGTGCAGTTTGATTTACGCTTGTGGTGTCAAGATGGCAAGGCCAAGGGACCATGACGCGTTTTGAATGTCTGCGATGCGGAACGTGCTGTAACACGATTCTTGAAGAGGTCTATCAGGTGCAGGTAGGGTTAAATCTCTTACCAGACGAAGTGAAACTGTTCGATAGCGCGGACGTTCGACCACTCATTGGTATCAAAACGAGTGAGGGAATCGTACCCGTTTTGTATCAAATGATACGAGACCACTGCCCATTTTACGATAATGGGCGGTCAGCATGCACCATGTACGAGAAGAGGCCGCTCGTATGCAGAGCGTATCCCTTTAAAGTCGTTCTCAACGTCACAAAATTTGGTCGCTGTACGTGGCTCAACGACTTACAAGAGAAGATACCCATAGAACTACCTTCAGAGATCCGCATAGCGAACGAGATTATTAATGCATACCATCGCACGATATTGGGTCTTGTCAAACGTGAGCAGATACTGGTCTATACCTTTGACAGGGAGGAATGGGTCGCTCTTCAGGAGATTGCAGCACGCGAAACGATCAAATTGTCATAATCTCTCCTTCCACCGTATCTTCAAGATACAGAATGCCGTATGTCTTGTGCCGCGCGGGGAACGTTCCCGTTGCACTGCCCGGGTTGAAATACACCGTGTTACCTGCCTTTTCGTTCGCCGGCTGGTGCGAGTGCCCGTAGATGATCAGATCCAGATCTGCGCCTAACGCCGCTTTCACCCGCTCTGGTAAGTCGAACGGACTTCCTCCTTCCGCAGGGTGAATCACGCCGATTCTGAATCCCATGAGCTCAAGTACCGCTTTATCTGGCAGTTCCCGCCTTATCACAGGCGGATCCATATTACCGTACACGCCCTTGAAATTGCCACGTTCCCGCAAGTGGTCGAGAACGTCTCTGCTCGTGTAGTCACCGGCATGAATGATCAAATCGGCCCTCGTTACGTCGTCGAGAATACGGGCTGGCACATCAGCCACATCCGTTGCGTGCGTATCCGAGAGCACAACGATCATCATCGCTTAGTTCTGTTTTAATAGAAATAGATCGAAAGTGAAAAAATTACCTGTTTCTTTAAGATCCCAGAAAACCAGTCCAGAACCTTGCGAGCGCAGTCTACCCCACACTGCTGAAGAAAATAATCGAGGAATCACTCCAGTACGATGAGCAATGTGCGAAAAAGACGACACCTGTGCGATTCGACACTGCGTATGCGTGAGGGTTAAGAGAGACGCCAACTTTAAGGAAAAAGACGCGAGATGGTGCAGTAAGAGATCTTATATACGACAATATAAGAGGACTCATTTAATCAGTGCGACTTTTCTCTTTCTCCCTGTTTGATAAGCCACAATCACAGAGGCAAAAATTACAATTATGGCACAAGCTACAATAAACCAAATGAAGCTCTTCCATAGAATAAAATAAAGAACAGGCATAAAAATTGATATCACAAAAAATGCAAATGATATCCCCAAAATAGCTTTCTCCATGGTATTCAGAGGATACCAGTGTATTCTTAATTCAATATATTTCTTATTAATATCATTTATGATACTAGAAATATTGACATTGATATCTTTTATGTTATTCCCTTTGCAAACTTTGATTTTATCCTTTTGGACGAATTTACCTGGATCTGGTTTAACTCCGTTATCTTGTCTTACGAACTTCCGTTGCTTTTTATTCGAATTGTAGTCAAAGTAGCGAATGTATATCTCTCGAGCTTTTCTATTACTTACCAAGTCTGAATCTTCATCCCTCAATTTTAAATCTTCATTCGTTATTTCTATAATTTTACCAGATATTTCCTTTCTGCACACACTTGGCTGATTAAATAAATAATGCGGTACACAAATGATTCCTAACAATAATAAACCTCCAAAAAATGATAAGGTAAAAAATAAAGTAATTGATGCATTGTCAAAATCAGAAGGTTTTAGAATTCCTCTTATTGAAAAAATAAAAGAAAGTAACCATAAAAAACCAAGAGGTACCATGCTTTTAATAATATTTTGTCGTTCAACGGGGGCAAGCCCTGATTTTCTCTCTAAAATAAAGGCTATTATAGGTAAAGTAACTCCAATAAAGACAAATAGCACCTGAGCGTTGATCGTGTAAAAATTTGACAACCCCTCCTTTTCTATACTCCAGATTTTCCAAAACCAATTACAGCCTGGATTTAGCAACGCAATTTTATCTAACATCGTATATTTATCTATAATTTCAAGTACGCCTCCTATCAAAACTCCAATTGTGTACCCGAAGATGATCCAAAAACAATACTTGAGTGATTCTAAGAACCAATCGTAGAATCCACAGAAGAAATCATGGTTAGAATTTAATAATTGTTTTCTCGCCATAGGAGTTACTTTTGCTTGTTTACATAAAAATTTTATTGTTTATGTTTCCAATTCTTCTGTGCTCGATCCATGGAAAATTCCAAAGTGGTTTCAAAAATGGGTGAATTGCAAATTTTATTCACTAACCATTCCTTATTCAAAAGAAAAGTTTGCGATGGTCCGTCGAGGATTCGGACCTCCTTTTGTCATCGACTTCAAGCGCTCTCATGCCTCCTAAGAATTCAGAAGCGGCTCTGGAAGCAGCATAGCAAAACTATAACCGGTTAAAAAAGCTTTCAAAACTAATGGTAAGTATGGGGCTGGTGAAAAATGGAAGACCTGGATGTAAAAATTCATTTGTGTACCAAGAAGGAATTGGAGGAGGAAGCTGCGGAACACGGCAGCAAGCCGTGGTATGGATTGAAATACCTACGAGGTTTTCGCTACGGCAATGAGATCTGGGTGGTTAAGGACTGCTTTGGCGAGTTGGCGTTACTGGCACACGAGTACGGGCATATCCGCGGGAGGAAGCACTGCATATTCCCGTCAATTATGAATTTCAGTGGCTTATTCCGTATATTCGCATTTCATCCGTTCGATGTGGTAAAAGTTCTGAAGCGAAGCTGAACCCGAATCGGCTAGGAAAAAGAATGGCCAATAAAATAATAACCGGTTAAGTTGTTTATAAGAAAAGTTACGACCACACAACGTTGAGCGGTCACCTGCGTAATGATAAGAAATCCAGTGTTATCCGCACCAGTTCCGGTGCCTTTTCAATATGCAGGTTATGACCTACGCGATCCATGATTTTCCATTCGGAACCCCGAATAGCTCGATGGATCTGTTCTGAGAGGTGTAGTGGTGTTAATGCATCCTCCCGTCCTGAGATGATCAGCGTGGGCTGTGAGATCCGAGAGATCGCATCTTTGACATTGAAGGCCATACACGCATAGATGGCGTGAACGATGGCCGCGGGAGAATTAATCCTGTTTCGGTCCTCCCGCCACTCCGCAATAGCGTTGAGATTCGCGGAGAC
>CAYNTR010000005.1:24621-35113 GCA_964400255.1 uncultured Halobacteria archaeon | reverse complement strand
GTGGTGGAATCCTCAAAGAGACCATGGATCAATACGAGGGGAAACCCTTCGCCTTCGTCCCGGTACGTGAGCTCTATATCCTTTACAGTAATCTTTTTCATGCTCTCGTTCAGCTCCTATCTACTTAGGCAAAATGGGGCGTTCGGTTTTATGGAATGCTCCATACTAACAAATAAATACAGTACAATTGGGAAGTCCAAAAAGTTGATACTAACAGGAAGCGCGGGTCGCGGCATTCTCAAAAAGCCGTTACCGCTTGTGCGCGTTACCCGTTCAAAAGTCCCCTTAAAAGGAAACAGAAAGAAAGAGGTTTTTAGCGCCTCTTTCTTACTATTGTAACAGCAGCTATTGCTGAGAGCAGGCTGACGAGTGCGACGATGCCGATGGGCGTTAGGATTGGTGCCTGTGTCTGGCCGGTCAGGGTTAACGCACGGTCATGCTCGATGGGCTGCGGATTTGTACCATTCGCGAGCGTCTGAAGAGAGCTACCATCACCAATAGCTGAACTCATCCACAGGAACCAACAGCCGTTGTCACTGCCTTGACTCTGAATCGAAACCCAGCCATCTGTTAGACTACAGCATGGATTGAGGTCAGACACCTCAAAGTAATAACAAGAAATCCCAGTATAATCACCATAATAAGCGATTGATGGTGTGATATTTTCGTAGGAGCAGACCTCAGCACCAGGCATACCGCCGGCGTCGGTATAGAACGTGATGTTGAATATCATACCCTCGGGATCGCAGGGACTCCAATCCTCGTAATACGTTGCGCTGAGACCATACCAGTGGATGTCGCAGATCTCCCTGGGAATATTCCAAAAGTTCTCGTATACCACATAGTCAATCGGATATGTAGGATCATACGTGCTGGTATACGCATACCATGGATCAGTAACACCGTGCGGGGGCTGCTCAAATAGTTGAACCTTGCCTGGGTGGATTAGGAGCACCTGAAACGAGAGGTCTGCCTTGGATAACCCCGATTCCTGCCTCTTCCGACTGTCCTGGTATCTGTCCTACCTCTACAGCACTGACCAACCCCACGCTTCCTGCAAAGAGCATCGCCAGTAAGATGATCATTACGATCTGTGGGGTCAACGCCAACCTAAACTTCTTCTTTGTGTTATTCATTTTTCACCTCCTTGTAACATGTTGGTAGAACACTATTTAAGCCTTTCACTTTTGGAAATAACTTGAGTAAAGAAGCTAAGTGCTATGAACAAAGTGAAAAATAAATATGGAAAGTTGACTGTCCGATAAAGAGGTTTGTCTTCGAACCTTTCACGCATTCTATCTCATAACCACTGCGTGCGTATAACCGGTAAGTTTAAATAAATTCCCGAGCTTCGAGAGAATATGAGGATATGCCAAAGTGAGCTGGCATGGGCTCAGCTTTTATGAACACTAAAAGGAGGATAGCGTCATGGAAAAGAAGATCTTGGTCATCGGTGCAACTGGAGTGTTAGGAGAGCCTGTTGCTCGACGCCTGAAAGAGGAGGGATTCCCCATGCGAATTATGACGAGAGACCGAGCTAAGGCCGGGAAGCTGTTTGACGAATCGTTCGAGATCGCGGTTGGCGATGTGGGGACAGTATGAGCGTGGAAAACTCGCTCGAGGGCTGTTTCGGGGTTCATATCAGCCTTTCGGGGGAGATGGAACAAGTGGGAGTGGAAAATGTCGCAGCAGCGGCGTCCAGAAAAGGGATAGAGCGGATTACCTATGTTTCAGGTACCAATGCATTTGAGGAGAATGCGTGGTTTGCCCCGACGAACCAAAAGCTCATGGCAGAGAAAGCTATACGAGACAGCGGAATCCCTTACACCTTTTTCTGCCCCACGTGGGCTATCGAAAGCTTGTCAAAATTTGTTCAAGGGAACCGGGCCGTTGTTATAGGTGCGCATCCGCATCCGTACCATTGGGTGGCGGCTAACGATCTCGCACGGATGGTCTCTGCTTCTTATGGACTTGAAGAAGCGGTGAATAAGAAGTTTTTCATACACGGCCCGGAGGGTATCCGCATTCACGATGCCGTGAGTCGCTATTGTTCCGTATTCCATCCCGAAATCAAAAAGATATCAACCATGCCCTACTGGCTCGTCAACGTCATAGCGACACTGAGCCGCAATAACGAGATGAAACTTGGGAGCGAAATCCTGGCCTTTTTTGACAAAGTCGGTGAAGGCGGCGATCCCACGGAAGCGAATCGCATTCTGGGTGCGCCAGGAATTACCTTGGACGAATGGCTTATCCAGCGAAAAACTCAATTAGATGCGTCGAGGACTGGCTGACAGAGTGTGTCAAAATTTTATCACGGTCGAAACCGCTCGTAACAAAAAACTCTTTTTATTCCCCGAACAAACGCGTTTACGGAAGTTCTACCTTAACGTGTTACTCCGCCGTCGTTAAATTTTCTTTAATAAACGTTTCTTTTTCAAAAGAAAAGTTTTTAGTAGTCCTGGGAGGATTCGAACCTCCGTCACAGGCTCCAAAGGCCGGTATGCTTGACCGCTACACCACAGGACTTCATTTCTTCTCGTACAATATCAGTTCTCTTTCAAGGCATTAAAAAACTTATATATGGTATAACGAGGTTGTTGTATCCATCTTCAGCACGAACCCTCTTGTCTCACTCCTCGCCTTCTTCTTCCTCTTCCTGCATATACTGCAACCCTAACTCCTTGAGCCGTTTTTTATCGATATGCGCGCCTACGGTGTACTTCTCCATAAAGCGCTCGAACTCGGTATGGAGCGACCGAAACGAGGACTGCTCAGCAGCGAGTAATTCGTTCTCACGTCGAAACTCGTACTTGATCTCAAAATGAAGGGCATCTCGTGTCAGCCGCTTAAGCTCGTCAAAATCAAGCGTATGGTAGACATCGAGGGGTATATCCAGCACTTTCAACCGCACCACTTTGTTGTTCGGGTCTGATTCCTGGATACGATCCGTTATCATACGTTTGATTTCCTGCGCATCCAACTCAGTACAGACAACGGGCTCTAAATCCACCATCGCTCTCGTTGGTAACTCGTGAAAGCTGACCTTCTTCTCTCCGTCTTCGCTTAAGCTGAGGTCTAAGAATCCTTTCATCTCGTTCACCTCGTTGAAGCTGAATCGTTCGGTCGAGCCCGCGTAATACGCATCGCCGCGCACTCGCGTGTATGCGTGATAGTGGCCGAGTGCGATGTACTCGAAATTGGTGAGCTCGTGAAGTGTAATCAGTTGCTCGTTGAATTCGTCCATCAGAAACATCTGCTTTCCTGCGCCGTAAACACCTGCATGGAGCAGTGCGATATTTAATGTATCATCATTACCGCCATCGCGGCAATTCGCAATCAATTTCTGCTTCTCTACCTCGATATCATCGCAATGCGGGATTGCGTGAATCTCGAGATTATCAAATTCGACGACTTCGTATTTGTCTTTATAAACCGCATGGACGTTGGGTATATGCTCAAAGAGACTGAAGACGCTGCCGGTCTCCTTCAAACGAGGCGTTTCGTGATTGCCTGAGATCACGACAAAAGGGATCCCTGCTTCGCTCAATCGCAGTAACTGCCCGAGCACGAACGAAATCGCGCGGTTCGTTGGTCGTACAGAGTCAAACAGGTCGCCGGCATGCACGATCACATCAGGCTTCTCAGCAAGGGCATAATCCACAAACCGCCTGAATGCATCGTAGGTGTCCACCTCGCGCTGGTTCAAGCCGGTCGCTTCGTCTATCCTCCGGTAAGCTGAATAGCCAATATGCGTGTCCGCGAGGTGGAAGATTCGTGTCATAAACCGTTTCTTAACAGGAAAAGCGGTACCAAAAGAATGTTATGTGCCTTATTGTTCATCTCGCAGATCCACGATCTCCGAGAGCTCAGGACCCGTTGAGATCAACGTCACCTGTACATCCACGTCTTTTTCCACCTGAGCGACAAACTCTTTTACTTCGGTGCTCAACTCGTCGTACTCCTTCACACCTCTGCATGAGGGATCTAATTTATCCACGCCGGTGAGCGCGATCATCGTCGCCCCATTAACCATTGCCGAGTACCGCGCCATCTCGCCATCCCACAGCCCTATTCGCCGTTTCCGTCTGGTAACCGTGCCGAACTCCTCGATATGCAACTCGGCTGCTTTCTCTTCGCTCACCTGCGTTGCAAATGGTCCTTCACCGACCCTCGTTGGGAACGACTTGAAGACAACCACGACATCATCGACGCGCGTTGGACCGATCCCCACGTCAGAAGCTATCTGTGAGGCGGTCGTATCTTTCGACGTCACGAATGGATACGTCCCGTAGAGCAGCGAAATGCCAAAACCTTGTGTGCCTTCTATCAATACAAAGCTCCCACGATCCAGAGCCTCGTTCACTTCTAATGGCACGTCGCACAAAAACGCCTGTAACTCCGCTACATCCTTTGCCTGTCGTGCCTTTCGCGATACGCGAGCAACATTTGCAGGTCCGCAGCCGGTACCCGTGGACCCGATTTTACCCTTTAAATGCGCATCACTCCGGTCCGCTTCGACATGTTCCGGTTCGATAATGCTGCAGCGGCGATCCACACCGATGCGGTCTCGAAGCCCTAACGACTCAACTTCTTCCATGAGCACGCGGGGATCGACCAGAACGCCCGCACCGATGAGCACTCGTGCCGATTCATACACGAAACCGGATGGCGTCATCCGCAGTGCGTATCGCTTCCCCCCTACAATAACCGTATGCCCTGCATTGGGGCCGACACCGCCTCGAGCCACGATCTCCGGTTTATCATGCATTGCAAGATACGAAATGATCTTCCCTTTACCTTCATCACCAAAAAATCCTCCGACTAATATTGTTGATGGCATGCGTATCCCTTTAGTCTGCAGCAACAAAAAGCTTTTTAAAGTGGTAAAGAGGACTCGTGATTATGGCGGGAAATGAGATAATAAGTTATCAACTTGCCGAGCGCGTAAAATCCGCGTTGATTATAGGCTCTAAGATGCTCATTGTGCTGGAAACACTGGGATCGCAAGAATTAGAGGGCGCGAAAAAAGTGATCAACGCGTTCTTTGACGCCTTGTCCGCGGAAACGGCATTAGCGGTAAACGCGACGGGAATGCACGAGTTTGAGCTTGTGGAGGAGAAGATAGAGCGGATAAGACGGAGAATAGAGGAGGGCAACTTTGACGAGGCACAGATAACCCTCGGAACTGCGGTAACGCATGCTACAACGGCATGTGCGAGCACCATGAGTGCATTGACGGAAAAAGGATTGATGTGATGAGTTAGAAGTAAAACTCCCTGACGTACTCCGGCTTCCTTGTTAAGAGATCACGAATACTTACGATGCCTATCGGCACACCATTTTCGACCACCGGCAGTCGCTTTATGCGTTTCCGTGCTGCGAGCTTGCACGCGTCTTCTATCGATGCTTCCGGCTCGATGGTGGCCAACGGCGATGACATAATTTCTTTCGCCTTTACTTCGCTTGCTCTTCTATTCTGCAATAATACCTTCAGTGCGATGTCGCGTTCAGTAATGATTCCGGTGGGGACACCGTCTTTTGTTACCACCACGCTCCCGATTCCTAATTCTTCCATATCTTCCGCTATTTTGGTAACCAACATCTCTTCATCTTCCGTGATGATGGGCCGGCTCATTATATCTTTAACCTTCATCTTTACTTCCTCCTCTATTCACTATAGTCTCGAAACTAAAAGAAAGGATTGCCACCGTAACTCACCACACGTCAGTGTCTGTAATTGCAACCTCAGGTTCCGTTGGGTATATCAATCCGCCGGGTAGAATTTATTCACACTCATTGGGCTTCTCGTCAGGATGTTTCGCACGCTTATAATGCCAATGAGCTTGTCACCCTCAACCACTGGCAGCCTTCGTATGCCCTTATTAGCCATAAGCTCGCATGCTTTCTCTACCGGCGCGTCGGGCTCGATGGTGATCAACGGTGAAGACATGATCTCTTTTGCCGTTATCTCACTTGCCTTTCGGTCTTTCATGATCACTTTGATGGCGATATCACGATCGGTAACAATGCCTATGGGCTTACCTGCCTTGGTTATAACCACGCTCCCAATGCCCGTAACTTCCATATCCCGTGATAGTTTCGTCACCGCGGTGTCTTCATCTTCAGTAACGACTTTGGGTGTCATCACGTCCCAAACCTCTAATATTTCCATTCCCATTTTTTTCTACTACTAGTATTGTACCTTCACAGAATTATAGATTTTCCCACTTGCGCATCATTCGCTCTTTTGAGGTCACGACCGCAATACGCCGATAATATCCTCTTTCGCAAGCTCGAGTATGCGAGACTCCAATTCCTCAAGGTGCGTCTCAACATCTCCTTCCAGTTCGATTTCATCGCGATCCTTAAAAATTTCCGCCTTTATCATCATCCCGATAATATCGTCCCGTTCCGGTTTTAACCGGATTATCACTGAACGAGGCGGTAGGAATTTGGCGTATTCATCAAGGGATCCGCTTTCTATCCCTTCGATCAATCCGTCGGCGTCGCCGTCCGTAATCCCGATCAGGGGAATGCCAAACCGTTTCAGTATGTCACCAGCAATGCTTGTGGTATCGTCTCCTACGGTTATCGCAACTTCAACATCACCTTCTGTCTCCTCAAGCTTTGGAAAGAGCGTCTCCACAGTATAGAAGAAGCATGCTTTCTTCTTGTCCTTGTTCTTGTTCGTCGGCGACCTGCCATCACTTTTCACCTGTTTCGGTTTCGTCCTCCTGATCACACAGGCCGTTTTTATCATCTCCTTCTCCAGATCCAGAGGATGGAGCTTCTCAATGTTGTGCGCAACCAATGTACCACCCACGATTTCAACCAGTTTGCCGTCTTTCGCAACCAGCGTCACACTATTATGCGCGCTTTCGGGCGAGACCATGCCAACAATAACCCCATCCACAACGATTTTCTCACCGGGGTACACGCCTCTTATTTCCCGATACATCCAGCCCAATTCTTTTTTACAGCGTGATTCGAGCTTAGTCGGCTCTTTCTCCACAAACTCGGAAAAAGCTCCTGTGAGCTCACCATATATATTCGCATCGCCAGGCTCTACGAGCCATGGAATGATAATCCTGCTGCTGTATTCCAATTGCATAAATGAAAGATTCTCTTTCGCTCGCTCTCGTTGTAAAAAATTCCTCAGGATACCTTCACCCAGTGCGAGGCCACTCTCTTCGGTCTTCGCGTGGTTCACCAATACGATAAAATCTACACCCCGCAGTAAGAAATCGGCCATTACTTCAGAGGGTTTCATATCCTTGCTTATGTCGATTACGTGCTGCATACCTGCATCGATGACCGCGGTTTTACCTGTTATTCCTCCTAAAGCCGCTTCTACTTCAAATCCCGCCGCTTTTAGCGTTTCGATCGCTTCCTCCACTTCACCCCCGTCGAGTACCTCCGGTCCGTGCACGAGCAATCCGAGGGGATTCATTGTTAATTATTCATCTATTATTCTTACTAATAAGTTTGTTTTCATCCATTCGTATTACTAAGTCTTTCAGGTATGGTAAAAACTTGCTATGATTATTGCTCCAGAGGACTCACCCGCCCTTGCTTTGGTCCTACGTCGCGATAACCTCGTTTTATATGCTGTCGTGACAAACATACATGCAGACTCATGCCACATAAACCGCTTTTAATGGTCAGTGAGAGCATGCGTAACGCTGACATGTATTACGCCACGCATTTTCTCGCGTCAGACCCCTTTATTTACCTGAGCGTTCCCGAAGACCATAAAGGCATTCTCATTGTGTCGCAGATGGAGTATGGACGAGCGAAAAAGGAGTTAATAGTAAAAGAAGTTCGCTCTTCGCTCGATTACGGGCAGAACCTCAAGATGGAGGAGTTGATTCTTAAAGTCCTTCAGGAAGAACACCTCGAGGCAATAGAAGTCCCCAAGTATTTTCCCTTGTACACGGCTGAAGAACTGAGGAAGAACGGCATCGAGGTGGTTCCGGTAGAAGAACTAATTTTCACGAAAGAACGGGAGATCAAGGATGATCAGAAAATAGCATTTATAACAAAGGCACAGAGAGCATGCGAGCGGGCAATGGCTCACGCTTTAACAGTAATAAAAGGATCGAAGGTGCGCGGAGACGT
Source organism: uncultured Halobacteria archaeon (assembly GCA_964400255.1). Lineage (GTDB taxonomy): Archaea > Halobacteriota > Syntropharchaeia > Alkanophagales > Methanospirareceae > JACGMN01. The sequence goes on along the minus strand of CAYNTR010000005.1, from coordinate 26,992 downwards.
CTTGATGGAAAACGGTGAGCCGTTAACCTCAGAGCGGGTAAAAGCGTGCATTGAACACGCATTGATCGATGCAGGCTGCACCATGAATGGCGACGAGCCAATAGTAGCGTGCGGAAAACGGGCTGCCGACCCTCATTTCACGGGCAGCGGACCTCTCTTTGCCAATGAGCCTATCATTCTCGATATTTTTCCGCGATTGAAAGTAGAACGGTATTGTGCGGATATGACACGAACCGTTGTTAACGGTGTGCCAGGAAAGGAAATCGTAGAGATGTACGAAGCGGTTCTTGATGCTCAAAACGCCGCCTTAGCTCTTGTAAAGGAAGGCGTAACCTGCAAAGACGTGCATAATAGTGTGTGTGATATATTCGAGGAGAGGGGATACGAGACGCTAAGAAAAGGCGGCAAAAAGGGATTCATTCATTCCACGGGACATGGAGTCGGACTAAGCCTGCATGAAAACCCACGTGTTAGTGATAATGAGTACGTGTTGCGAAAAGGTAATGTGATTACCATCGAGCCAGGGTTGTACGATCCCGAAGTCGGCGGTGTCAGACTGGAGGATATGGTGCTCGTACTGAAGAACGGCTGTGAGAATTTGACGAGGTTTGAGAAGCGGCTTGAGATCAAACCCTTTTCTTTTTAAAAAAGAAAAGCGTTTACGGAAAAGAAAAACAACCTTTAAGAAGTTTATTTTTGACTGTTGCACTTAGCAATTTTCATTTTCCACTTTAAGCAAGCAACTTCCCGTGCTCATCGATCTCGCCCTTTTTTATCCTCGTTGAAGAGATTATCTTTCCATCCGCTGCTTTCATATGCTCCACCTTGACGATCTTTATGGGCATCTTTCCACGCTCTTTTCTGAGTTCGTTTATCTTCACCGCCACGGGATGCGTTTCTGGTGATATCACAATATAATCAAAATCCTCGTTTAAGGTAACACCGTAGCGGTCGTGCAATTCCACCGTTCTCACGTGTACCCCGTATTCCTTATACATATAGTCTCTGATATTCTTGACCCGTTCGGTGTAGGGACGTACCTCTCTGCTCCGACTGGCACGTGCCATGGTATCAGAGGTCACGCCGATGACGATCTCCCCTCCTTGGCTCAGTTCGTATACTTTTTTCAGTAATTTCTTATGCCCATCGTGCAGCGGGTCAAACGTGCCGCCTATCGCTACTTTCATCTGTTTTATACTACTTACGTTTTACGTTCAGTTTATCATTCTATCGGTTAATCGAAAGTTTTATAATATCGAATAAATTTCGGATAAGATTAATGGAGGTGGGAAAAAGTGAAGAAAGCGAGATGGTGGATAGGTATTGCATTAGCAGTGATATTGATAACCTCAGTTTTTATCGTATTAACAGTACCCATTACCGCGATTCCTGAAACGCCGGGAAGTGGGCCAGGAGGCGAACACTTTCTCTATTCGAGGCATCATGAGCTGCAAAACCGATCGACTGAAATCTCAGCGCGGGTTGAAGCGATGAAACTGATAGAAGAACGAACAGTTACAGAATCTAACATGGCGATTCATGACATGCCAAAACGTCAATCAAGAGATGAACACCTTGCCAGTACGAAGAAACGTGAATTGCAAAGCAGACCATCATTTGAAGATTTAATGGGCGTTACCGATATGGAGAAGCAGATAGAATATCGAAAAGAACTACAATCAGAAAGGATGGAAATGAGGGACAAATCTGAAGACCCCCAACCTATAGTAACGTTCGTCCATTCATCAACGGGGAATGAAGTGACGAAATTCAGTAGCTCTTTCGACATTGCGCCAAGAGAAGAGCCGAGGATGATGCAAGGTTCTGGCAACCTCAATCTCTCCGGTAACTACTCAACACTGTGGCATCAATCTCTTGAGGCGAATGATACGTATGCGGAGATAATACCAGACATAGACGGTGATGGCAATCCCGACGTTTTGGTTGGTACCATAAAATATAATCCCGTGACGGATGTAGAGACCGTAACGGTAATAGCGAAGAAAGGAACCAATGGCACGCATTTGTGGGAGCAGTCAGTAAGTGCAAGTGGCCGTGAGAATTGCGGTATCGATGTGTATCCATTAGACGATCTGGACGGGGATGGTCTGGATGATTTTATTGTCTTTGAATGGACCTATAACGAGTCGACGGCTATAGCCACAGTAACGGTAATAGCAAAGAAGGGAACCAATGGCACGCACCTCTGGGAAGAATCGATAAGTGGAACTGAGTTCTTTATGGGTGTATATTGGGGGGATGATCTGGATGGAGATGGTCTGGGTGATTTTATCTTTCAGGACTGGATACGTGATTCAGTGACATATACTGATACGGCAGAGGTAATCGCAAAGAGAGGATACGACGGCAC
>CAYNTR010000005.1:0-24521 GCA_964400255.1 uncultured Halobacteria archaeon | reverse complement strand
GGTACAAACACGACGAAAATAATAGCGAAGAAAGGTACCAATGGCACTCACCTCTGGGAACAGTCCGTGAGTGGAACAGAGTGCTTTATTTGGGCATGGCCACTCCTCGACCTCAACGAAGACGGTAAGTATGATGTTCTCGTTCATGAATGGACATATAACGAATCGATCGATAGAATGATGGCGAAGGTAATAGCAAAGAGAGGATACGACGGTGAACACTTGTGGAACCAGTCTCTAAGTGATACAGAGTGCTTCATTTTTGCCGAGCCGCTATTCTTGGACTTGGACGGCGATGGCGGGTATGACTTTATCGTTTATGAATATGTCTATAACGCATCGGCAGATACAGAGGAGATGTCAGTGATAGCAAAGAGAGGATACAACGGCACCCATTTGTGGGAACAGTCAGTAAATGCAAGTGGTTATGAGAATTGTGATATAGAGATAGGGGGGATAGTCGATCTGGACGGAGACGGCTGGTTTGAGGTCATCGTCTGCGAAGGGGAATATAACGAATCGGCAAATGTAACAACGGTGAAGGTGATAGCAAAGGAAGGGAATAATGGCACGCACCTGTGGGAAGAGTCAGTAAATGCAAGTGGCTATAGGACTTGTAATATTTTGGCAGGGTGGGTAGTCGATCTGGACGGAGATGGTCTGGGCGACGTTATAGGTATAGTAGACGTCTATGATGAATCGACCGATACCTGGACAGAAACGGTAATAGCAAAGAGAGGATACGATGGTACACACCTTTTCGAAGCGCAAGCCGAAGGGCCAATCTGGATTGCTACGTGGCGGGATGGATATGACCTGGACGGCGATGGACAGAACGATTTGTTGCTTTGGATACCCACCGAGATGTATGCGGTATCCTACAGCGGCGCTTATCCAAATCTCTTTGATACGGGTGAACCAGCTAATCCCTATCCAAGCATCATGGGAACATTTACAGGAACAATTACACCTTTGAATGCCCTCGTTGTTCATCGGTTATACACCTATCCCTGTCCAGGAACAGGAGGGCACAGCGAATCGGTACGGATATGGGGAGATGGGATCGATATAAATGCGACGTGGGACGGATATACAGGGGACTGGCATAACATAACCTTTGACGAGCCATATGTTACGTTAGCAGCCTGTAATACGTATAAAATCACGATCGAACTTGGCTCGTATCCGCAAATACTGCACGAATCCAGTAAAGAGGTGACTGGAGGAACGATAACCTGTACAAAGTTCGAGGATAGAAACGGGAAAGAGTATGATAATTGGATCCCTGCTTTTTGGATCGTATAAGCAGGGTTTCCGCCTATTTTTTCTTTTTTTCACCCATATCCTAATTTTGGAACCATAAAAAGTCGGTATGAACTTCACCCCAAATTAAATTGCAACAAAGCACCACTTACAAATGCAAGTAAGCCAATGCCAATTGCTAATAACGTCTCTTTTCTCAGAGTGCTATAGTTTATGTCCTCTCTTCTGAAAGGTACAGTTTTTGGATCAACCCTTTTTTTAAAAGGTTTGAAAGGGTTGAGTTCGAAGCAGACGTGCACGAACAACGCATCGGCAGCAAGAACCGGGAGGAGATAAGCAGGATTAAAATAGTAAGAAGTATTGACCGATAAAAACGGCATCGCACTCAGTATAACAGCAAGAGAATACGAGAATACCACGACTCTTTTCGCTGTCTCAACGCCGTATACGCGTGCAATGCTCTTGATATCCCGCAGCGCATCGCCTTTGATATCCGCGATATCTTTCATCACCTCTCTACCAAACCCTGCAAGGAACGCGATAGAAGCAAGGATTAGGAGCACCAGTTCTATTCGTTCAGGTGCGACAATTAAGCCGCCAAAGATAAACGGTATCGCCATTGTCAGTGCGATATACAAATTACTGACAGCGAGCACTTCCTTCATCTTGAGATCGTAAAGAATCCCGAGCACTGCGGCAATCAGTGCCAGAAGGAAAAGAACGGGGTTCAAAAACGATGCACAAATAATGCCGAGCGCAGTTGTAACAATTGCAATGAACAAAGCTTCGCCTTTGCTGAGCTCTCCTCTCACCAGTGGTCTATCCAGTCTTCTGTTCGCAATGTCCGATTTGAGGTCGCAATAATCATTTAACGCAAAGGTACCTGCTTGAATGAATACCGCGGTGAAAAAGCCGAAAGTCGCTATTCGTGACGGTGTGATAAAGGATACGCCAAGCAGCGAGGATGTGTCAAACACATCACCACCCGCAATGAGTATCCCCAGTATCACCCCCAACCCGTACATCAACCCGTGTTCCAATCTCGTCAATGCCCAGATCGATCGCAGCTTTTGTATCATTACCCGTTATTAGAAAGGCAAGCGGTACAAAAACCTTTCTCAAAAATTCCTTTTTAAGAACCGTTACTATTTTCCGAAAACGCTTGTTAACCTGTTCTTTGCTAAAACTTTCTTTTGAAGAAGTCCTTTATGATTTTCCAAAAACGCTTATTCGTTCTTTGCTAAAACGTTCTTTTAAAGAATATACCGAGGTTTATTTTCTGCAAGCGCGTCAGGTTCTTTGATAAAACTTTCTTTTGAAGAAGTCCTTCAGGTGTTTTCCGAAAACGCTTTTGCGAAGCAAAAGGGTTTAAGCGGAGTCGCTGGGATTCGAACCCAGGTTGTCAGGTCCGGAACCTGACAGGATATCCACTACCCCACGACCCCTTATCACGATTACTAACTCAAAGCCACAAGATAATATTATTTATTCCTCCTCAATACCTCGATCCCGGGCAGTCGATTTCCTAAGAGATAGCGCAGAAATGCACCTCCTGCAAGGCTCACGTGGGCATTTGCCATCTCGCTCTTATCCATGCCCACTTCGCTTATCGCCGCCGAGGTATGCCCACCGCCGAGGAGCGCGAACGCTTTTGAATTCGCAATAGCCTTAAAAATCTCACGGGTCCCTTTTTCAAACCCTTTCTTCTCATAAAATCCTGCAGGGCCCTTCATGACCACGGTTCCTGCATTTTCTATTATCTCTGCATACTTCTCAATTGTTACCGCTCCGATATCATAGATTGGCTGGTTCGGCTTGACCTGATCTACCGGAACTTCCTCTCTCCTCCCTTCGATCTCAATTGCGAGATCCCAGGGATACTTTATCTTCCTGCCCGCTCGTTCCTGTATACGTTTTGCTCTCCCTACACTCTCTAACAGGTTTTTATCGACCTTCATCGGGATCATACCATTCGCCACCATAAACAGATTCCCAACCGCTCCCGTAGTGAGGATATAATCCACCTCGCGCGTGTCTAACGCATACTCGATGATATCAAAGACCTCCTCCGGTTTCACACCCCCGAGCACATACACGTATGGGCGTTCTATTTTGTGGACTGCTCGTTCCAACGCGCTCAGCTCGCTTTCCATCAATCTTCCCAAACCGGCATCCATCACCATTGGAAACCCAACCACCGATGCATGCTTTCGGTGCGCAACCGAGAATGCATCGTTGATGTACAAATCGGCGAGCGGAGCAAGTCTTCGTACAAAGACCGAGTTTGCATGCTCCTCAGGCGTTTTATCCAGTGTCTCCTCAGCAAGCAGTCGCACATTGTCCAGCAGTAGCACCTCCCCATTCTCAAGATTCTTTATCGCTTCTTGCGCCGCAGGCCCCATGATATCCTCAACATACCTCAACGCAATGATTCGGTTGAGTAACTGCGCATGCTGCTCCAACGGGAGAAAATCTTTGCCGCCCGCGCGACCCTGATGTGCAAGGATAACCACCTTTGCCCTTTTCTCAGAAAGCTCACGTATCGTTTTCGCATTCTCCACTATCCGCTCCTTCATCTGCACCTTGCCATCGATGACAACCGAGTTGAGATCAGCTCGGAAAAGCACTGTTTTCCCCGCAACATCGACCTCATCCAGAGTTAAGAACTCTTCCTCTAACCCTTTGCTCATTCTCTCACGCGCTCCTATCTCTTCTTACTTCAAGCCCAGTTCTGCAATCCGTTCCATCATATCCGCTACTCGACAGGAGTAGCCCCATTCGTTATCATACCAAGAGAGGACTTTCACGAAAGTGCCTTTGCCACCGATTACATTGGTAGAATCCGCATCAACGATCGACGAAAAGCTCGAGCCGATATAATCTATAGAAACAAGCGGCTCATAAGAAACGGAGAGAATACCTTTCAAAGACGATTTTGAGGCTTCTTCTAACGCGCTGTTCACCTCCTCGCGGGTGACCTCGTTCCCCAATTCAGCCACGAGGTCCACTATGGAGACATTAAAGGTAGGAACTCGTAGCGCTATCCCATCCAGTTTTCCGGCTAACGCAGGTAACACGAGACCTACCGCTGCCGCTGCTCCGGTCGTCGTCGGTATGATGGACATCGCCGCGGCACGTGCTCTTCTCAAGTCTTTATGCCGCCCATCAAGAATCTTTTGGTCATTGGTGTACGCATGGACAGTGGTCATAAAGCCTCGTTTTATTTCAAACTCGTCATGTAACACCTTCGCTACCGGAGCCAGGCAATTGGTGGTGCACGAGGCAAGAGATATTATTTTGTGTGCCGCATGGTCATACATCTCGTCATTGACTCCGGGCACAATCGTTACATCAGGCTCTTTCCCCGGCGCTGTTATTATCACCTTCTTGCATCCGGCTTCGAGATGTTTCGATGCGCTTTTCCTGTCTCTGAACGCTCCCGTAGATTCCACCACCAAGTCCACGCCTAAATCGCCCCAAGGCAACTTCCCAAGGTCAGTCTCCGCCAATATCCGTATCTCCTTCCCATTCACGACGAGCCTATTGTGCTCTTTATCTGGTTTTACATCCCCTTCATAAATACCGTGCACAGAATCATACTTCAAGAGATGCGCAACCCACGTCGCCTCCGCCGCTCGGCTATTGATTGCCACCACATCGAAAGCTGAATTATCTCGTAGCGCTCTGAACAGAATTCGACCAATTCGCCCCCATCCATTTATCGCTACCTTTATCATGTAGGGATTTTTGCTCTCAATTCATATAAATTTTACGTTATATGTGCCACAGCAGCACGATTATCGGGATCAGAAGGACGCCCATGCAATTGCTCCGCCGAATCCCAAAATGAATCGGAATGAGCCCTATAGATGCCCCAATGAGAAGAACCACTAATCCCAAAGCCCCGGTAAAAAGGAAAACGAGCACAGCGAGGAAGAGTGCAATGCTGCTCAGCATCTTTCGATACGGTATTTTTACGAATTGGAGAGAGAACTGCTTGCCGACGTATTTGGTAATGAAAAACGAGCATGCCGCTGCAATCAATGCTGCGATGAGTAGATAAATTAGTGCTATCGGTGGACTGAGTCTTTCCCATGGCTGAACGTCTAAGAGGCGGCTTATGGCTATCGTGGCACCGCTGCGCGCACGTGAGATGAGAAAGAGCGTTTCAAGGCAGAAAAATACATTCGCGGTGTTGACGCCGCTCAAGGTTATAATCACCTGCTCAGGCTCTCTATTCCTTCGGGCAAGCATTGCCATCACCGTCGCATGTGCAGATGTAATTCCCGGCAGGAAGCTTACTAAAGAACCAAAAGCCGCTCCGGAGGTAACGGATTTGATAACCCCGCCTCTCTCTATCTCCGGTTCTTCTATCTTTTGCTCTGGCAGCTCAGGCGTGTAAAGGAGCGAAAAAAAGATGGTTGAGAGGCCGAATAGCCCGGTAAGTGCAGGAAAAAGCATGCTCGAGCTCAGGAAGAAGGGCGAGTGCACGGGCATGTTCAGTATCACGTATCCAAACAATCCGGAGAGTATGAAGACAAACGTGGAGAGAAGGATGGCCTGGTATGCTTCCATACGTTCGCTGAAGCTCTCCGTAAGAATGAGCAACGCGGAAATGCCGATGAGCAGGTAGAGCATCAGGCTTTGAATTGTTTCGTAGAACGGAATTGAGGAGAAGATGAAGTAGAACGGGATAAAGAAGAGGAACGAGAAAATTACCGCACCAAAACTGCCTATTACTGAAAGAACTGTTGCTTCATACGCCCGACCTTCGAGCAGTAAGCGATGCGCAGGCAACAAAGCAAGTGCCGTATCTCCCTCTGGCGCGCCTATGAATGCAGCGGGTATAAAATTCAAGAAGGTATGCGCCACCGATGCGGCAAGGATGACACACGCAACGAAGATAAGTACCATGTCCGAGGGCACAAGAGCTTGTAAAATGTGTGCCTTTGCGACGATCGCAGGGGCAATAGAGAGGAGGATAACGGCGACATTATTGGGATGGAAGCCGGGAATAAGCCCCGTTAGTGTGCCTAGCAGCACGCCAAGCATCGAAAATGCAACGAGCAATAATAACGAGAGGAACGGGTCCATCATCTTTCGGGTCGTCGAGTCTGCTCTTCACTCCTAAATGGTAAACTACTAAGTCTTCGTAAGAAAAAGGTTTTCTGGAAAAGCTGTTTGGGGTCGCTCACGGTTCCCAAAGATTTTTAATTTTGGCGTCCTAATAACAACTAACACGGGATTTGTTCGCGATTCCAGGAAGAGCCATCGAAGCATTCAGTGATCTTAAAACACGAGAAGAGGAAAGCACGGGGTGAAAATGTTTGTTGAGAAACTGAGAGGTGGCGTGAATCTCGCCGGATGTGCGGATAGGATCGTCGCGATCTTTGAGACCACACTTGAAAGTGGCCAAACAATTACGCCTCACTTCCATCCCGATGCCGAGGAGCTCTATTATTTATTATCAGGCAACGGCGTGATGCATATCGGAAACGAAAGAAGAGAAGTTGAAACCGGAGACGTGATTTACATACCGCCAGAAAAGGTCCACTTCCTCCAGAATACCTCCCCAGCACCAATTCGATTTATCACCCTTACGGTGCGGTTCTCCAAGGCTGAAGCCATGCCTTATATTTTATAGAGGCTTTTGATTAACTTCCATTTTTACGAGGATGTCCTAAAAGTTACCGTTCACCGTGCCGCTATGATGCTTATTTTCCTAGTTTTTGGCGCCTAAGTGTCATTTTTCCCCTCATTTCTCGTCTTTTGTCGATAGCTAACGCTACCTCAGACGGCTCCGTGCCTCCTGAGCGTGCAGAGCTGGTAGAGGTTAAATCCAAATGCGATAAAAACCATCTTGACGTTAACCCTTTTCACAATGGTAGCTAAAACAAGTGCGTGGCATGAGAGATTCGGTTTATCACTGCATAGTGCCGTTCACCAGGTGCTCGCTTTTTGCTGATTCTGCGATTCCGCAACTTATTCAAGATACCAAGCGGATGATCCAGTGCACCTCTCCACATCGTCGGTGAGTACCCTTTGGACTCAGCACCTCTATCCCTTCGGTCACGATACACGCTCTCACCCTCTTTGGAATGGTCTACCTGACTTTCGTGAACCGCTGCGGTGGTTGTTTCGAGCTCTCGAATGAGACCAAGATCTGTATCCATTTTACTGTGGACCTTATACCCGAAAAAGGATTTGTTACCTTTCTTTGTCCACGTGCCATCCTTGCTCCTCCGCGTCTCTGCATCATTGCCACGCGGCGTGCCAGCTTTCGCATGCCTTGGATCAGCAGTAATAAACGTTGCATTCTGGACGACACCGTGCTTTACGGTAAGCCCCAACGAATCGAGTTGTCGCTGGAGTTCATCCCAGATCACTCGGTCCTTACCGCTCCGCGCCAGCCGCTCGCGGAAATACCAGACCAATGTAAAATTGGGAATAGCCGCAGGAAAGCTGAATATTTCCGAAACGAGCTGCGGTCCGTTACCTGGTTCTCAAGCTTCGGATCGGAGAGCCCGTGCCATTGCTAGAGCACGAGCAACTTCATCATCACCACCTCGTCTATGTTTGGCCTCCCGCTTCGTTCGCTCTTGTTCTCATACAGCTCGCCAACACTCGGGCGAACCGCTTCCCAATCGATCAGCAACTCAATCTCCGCCAGCTTATCGCCAAGCCGCCGCATTCACTTTTATTCTTCATTTAACGCGAAATCGTGTAAGGGATTTCATGAATTAAGGTTGTTAGGAATTGTATTTAGACTTTATGGCATTATCAGCGAGTTTTTCAAAATTCTCTGTATTTCTTCTCCCTTAGAAGCAGAAAGCTCATTCCCAAATGAACAGGTATTGCCAGTAAATCCTTAATCAACTCTCCGCTATTACTGTGCGTAGCACTTACTCCACGTCTTTCATGCGTGCATGATCGATAATCAATATAATGTAAGACCTTGAAGCAAACTAAAACTCTAGAGTCTTGTTTTAAGCTCGGAAATCACTTCTTCAGCTTTTTCGGTCGCATGATATTTCCGTATCACTTTCCCCTTTAACTCTGGAAGTTTAGAATAGGTGTTCGTATCGCCCAAAAATCCTTCCTCCTCTAGAATAAGAAGCTGGTACGAAATACCTACCTTTTCTGTCACGCCGTATTTCTTCGTTGTTTTCCCCGAGGATATTCCGCCCTTAGGGAACTCTAATTCTCCGCACAGGAAGCCATGTTCCTCAAGAATAAGAAGATGGTAAGAAACAAGTCGTCTATCTTCTCCGAGCGCTTCGGTTATCTCACGTAACGTCATCGATCTCTCCGTAAGCAGTTCTGCAATCCGGTATCTCAGCGGATGTAAAAGAATGTGCGTGGACTTCACTAAGGTGTCTTCGATGTTCATATTCATTCGTTTTCTTAATTATCTTATAAAGTTTTCGCTTTTGTTCAAAAACTTGCAACCTGAAAATTAATGTTACCTCTTATGATACAACAATCCTAAAAATCCTACTCCCTCATACTAGTGCACAGCACCTGCAGTCACCTGCTTTCCATTGACTGCACCACAAGATAAACTCACCCCTAATCAAACGGGATGCAAATGTACAGGCGCTTCTCGAATCTACGCAATTTACCAGTCAGAACATTTCTTTCATCTAACAGAAGGGCGTGAAGTGTACATTCACCGAAAGTTTTTTACCGCTAAACCGGCAATAGTTAGTTTAACAAGAGCATGAGCGAAGCGACTAGCGCAGAAAAGGCGGACTTTAATGAACAATTAAAAAGACTGATAAATAACGCTTTGAAATCGAGAGAGGGAAATGACACCGTGAGACTGTGCGTTGAAGACATTGATGCAGGTGTTCTTATTTATCCTGATGATGTATTTGAAGACTCCCCTGATGATATTTTGGAGGATATCGCGTATCCTGTTTATAAGGAAGATCTGACTGTGGACGCCACTCTATTGATAGATTTGCTCGTGAGAGAGGATGTGCGCGGATTATTGAGTAAGATGCTCGTCAGGCTTTGCATTAATGAAGACAGGGAAGTGGTGATAAAAAACAAAGTGATCTACGAATCGGAGATCTTGGCGAGAGATCTTCAGTCGAGTGAAGCCAAGCGAGCATGTGAGAAGATACTTTCTGAAAAAGCTAATATGATGTCCGAAGTCGTGAGGGTCGCACTTGAGCAAATAATGGACAAAGGAAGGACGGAAGACGATTTGTATATACTGACGAACGAGCTTTTCATTTGAATGAATCCTTGACCATGCCGTTGATTGTCTCTTGGTTACACGTCACGGTTCTTGACTTGAACCTTGTGGTGGTCAAGTTACTAATACCTCCAAATGGTTTTTTGCACCCTTCGCCTAACCCCATAAGGTTTAAATAATGCGATAGTCAATCTTACTGCGTAAATAAGTGGCGATGCAACTAAGAAGAGGAGTGTGTTATTCCACGCTAGTAAAGGAGAATCGGGCCACTAAATGGAAGAAGAAATAGTAATAAGTGAAAATGCAATGGCCGAAGAACTCGCACCAATCGCAAAGGGTGTGAATGAATTACTTGTCTTACCCGTGACACTCCGAAGCAAGAATAAAAAGGGTGTTCGTGTGGAGAAAGGGGAGGTTATTGATTTTGAATACACTGGACCTGTATTGGAGCAAGTACTCGCTGAGAATCGGGTGATACGAACAACTCCGAAGACGGGGAAGTATGCGCATATACCGGTCGTTGTAGCTCCGATTCGGAACAGGAAGGGAAAAGTTGTAGCTGCTTTAGGTGTGGTGGATATTGTTGGAACCGTGGATTTAGGGGTTATATTCGCAGACTTCCCGCGCGTTCTCGAACAAATTAAGCTGCAAACAAAATAGTAGTTAAAACGGGATGAGGAGTAAATGGAAATGGGTACTGAAGAAGAAGCTGTTATAAAAGTTCGTGAGATAATGAGCCATCCGATCATCACCGGAGATGAAGACGCTCTCGTTTCGGAGATCGTGAAGGACATGGCAGACCTTGATATCGGCAGCGTGGTGATCACATCGGAAGGTAAGCCTGTAGGGATTATCACTGAGCGGGATATCGCTTTGAAAGTTCTCCTGAAGGATAAGCGGGCAAGTGAGGTTAAAGCAAAAGAGATTATGTCTTCACCTCTGGTCACGATCGAGCCTGAAGCATCTATAGATGAAGCAAGTGAGTTAGCCGCGACAGAGTGGATAAAGAGGCTGCCCGTAGTTGAAAACGGTGTGCTTGTCGGCATTGTCAGTATTAGAAACATATTGACACGGAAGCCCGAGTATGTCAAACGGTTCTATCCAGAGGTCCGTCTGCTGGCAAGCGGCTGGACGCTTGACCGGCTTGAGAAGTCATTAAGCGACTGCGAATTATCTTTGGTGGGAAAACATATTCAGAATTTCAGGAAAACACTGGATGAGGTTTACAATGAATTGGTTGATCTCGTAAATCAGTATGTCGATGACAAGGAGCTCAGGGATATATTTGAGAGCTTGAAGCAGTTCTATCAGGAGATTGAAGACAAGGGAGTATGCGAGACGGCACGTGAATGTGCAGAGCAACGAAAGAAGTTAGATGAAATTGTAAGGAAATTCAGACATACCACCTTCTTGAGAAAGCAACAATCAATCTCGAGCTTCTCCGAAGGGTCCTGGTTGGGTAGTTATCGCTATCGTGCAGGCAAAGAGTATCGCTTACCCTTTAAACGCACGCGACCGTAATGAAGAGTCGGGAATGAGAAGGATAGCGGTGAATCAAAGCCTTTAAAGAGTCAAATATTTTTTACAGTCTCGTATCCTCGTGCGCACGTATCACTTTTTTAATTGACTACCGTCATTATAGAAATCAGAGTCACTTTTATGTCAAGGCATGACCTACGAAATACTTAGTTTCCGAGGAGCTGGAGAAGCGTGTCGAAACTGATTTTAGAACTGGCTGTACTTTTAAGCCCGAGCAGGCTCGGTTATGAACAGAACGAATCATGAGGCAAATTTTTGTACTGGGGGAGGAGACAGTTGGTAAAATTGCCGCCGGAGAGGTTGTTGACCGACCTGCATCGGTGGTTAAGGAATTGGTAGAGAACTCTCTTGATGCTGGATGCAGTCATGTGCTAGTGGAAGTAGGTAATGGTGGAAGGGATTATATCCGGATAACAGATGATGGATGTGGCATATGTGAAGCAGATGTCGAGCTTGCATTTGAGAAGCACGCGACGAGCAAAATACAGAGGATCGAGGATCTTGCATCTTTACAAACACTTGGATTCCGCGGTGAGGCCTTGCCCAGCATCGCCGCGGTGGCACGGATAGAGATAAGCACGCGTCATGAGAGTGAAGATTTTGGTACAGTTCTCAAAGTTGAGGGCGGTGTTATAACTGAAAGAAGAAGAATAACGCGGGGCGTTGGCACGACTATAGAAGTCAAAAGCCTGTTTTACAACCTCCCGGCACGAGTGGGCACGATAAAATCGAAATCCACGGAACTCCGGCACATCGTGGAGGTCTGCACACAGTATGCGGTCATTTATCCCGAGGTTAAATTTGAGCTCTTTCACGATAAGAACCCAATAATGAGCACGTTAGGTACGGGAAAAATGTTGGATGCTCTCGTCAATACGTATGGAAGCGCGCTTGCCAAAGAACTCATTGCATTGAAAGCGTCAGATTCTCCGGATCATGATGTCACGGTTAGCGGATATATATCCAAACCGTCTGCATCGTATGGCACCAAAAAACACCTCCTTACGTATGTAAACAGAAGGTTTGTGAAGAGTGAGGTTGTGGAGAAAGCAGTAAAGAGGGGTTATATGTCGTTGTTGCCGAAACACGCGTATCCGTTCGCCGTTATCTCTCTTCAGATCAATCCCAACGAAATAAACGTGAATATCCATCCGAAAAAGCATGAAATACGGTTTTTTGGCGCTGATACAATTGCGCAACTGTTAGCGAATGCCGTTACCACGACCTTACGCCGTTCAGATTTAATTCCCGACGTGGTTCAGTCGAAGGATAGTATAGAAGCTGGTGGTATCGATCTCTTCGGCATTCCTAAAGAGAAAAAAGCGGCCATCAGTGTTCAAACCTCGTTTCAAGAAGCGATACCGAAGGTCGCTCATAAGGAAGGGGGAGGAGAGGGTCCTTTGCGTATACGTACTGCTCCCTTATATCAAGTTCTCGACAGTTACATCGTAGCGCAGAGTGAAGAGGATGATGTGATTCTGATAGATCAGCATGCGGCGGCTGAACGGATAAATTATGAGCAGTTAATGGAGAAATTTGGAGGGCGGATAGATAAGCAAACCCTTTTGAGACCGTACGTGCCTGAACTCACTCCGCATCAATTCTATTTAGTGCGGGAGAACGAGCAGACGCTGAGAGCTATGGGATTTGAATTAGAGCGACTTGGCGAGGATAGTTATATTATCCGGACCATACCGGTCATTTTTCAGGGTATGACGGGTGAGGGGGAGATAATAGAGGTGATCATGCGATTATTAGAGGAGCATGGTAAGGATGAGGAGCGTATAAAGGTCTTATTCAGCACTGCAGCGTGCAAAGCGAGTATAAAAGCAGGAGAGAAGCAGTCTTACGAGACTATGCGAGCGATCGTTGAGCGGTTGAAGCGGACCAAGATGCCATTTACCTGTCCGCATGGAAGACCAACGATGATACGAATGAGCAAGAAGGAGATCGAGAAGAGATTTAAGAGAAGATAATGGCTCGTACCTGATGAACCAAACTTATTTCATTCTACACGAATTGTTAAGTGTATTGAGAACGTGGTAAGAAACGAAGTGATAGTGGACACCAACGCACTGCTTATACCAGGGTTGTTTGGCGTTGATATATTCGCGGAACTGGAGCGGCTCGGATATGTGCGTATTATCGTGCCCGCGATGGTTTTGAATGAGTTGGATAAGCTCAGACATCGACCAGACTTGAAGGGCAAAGAGAAAAAGGCAGCAACTCTGGGGTATTCATTGATACATAACTATGCACATACTTCTGAATCAGAACGCATGCACAGAGCATGCATCGTCTCACTAGAGGAAGGAGATGAGGAGAGCAAGCAAGCGAAGGAGGACACCGACGAAATGATCGTCGCGTTGGCCATAAAGAGAAAGGCAGCAGTGCTTACCATTGACGAGCTGTTAAAGAAGAAGTTGTCACAAGCGGGCATCGTAACGGTGTATCTGCGAGGCGGCAATAGATTGGAGGAGAGTGAGTAGTAAGCGACAATGAAACTCTTTCGTACACTTATATCGTATGAAGAAGCATTAAAGACGGTTTTATCGTCTGTCAAGAGAATTGAAATCGAGGAAATTAGATTTGAAGATGCTTTGAACCGTGTTTTAGCCGAAGATGTTTATTCACCGATTGATAGCCCGCCATTTGATAGAGCGGCGATGGATGGGTATGCGATTCGAGGCAAGGACTCTTTTGGAGCAGCGCCACGTACTCCTGTGTTTTTGAAGCTAAAGAGGCGCCGGTTAGGGGAAAAAGAAGAGAACCACATAGAAATTGGTAAGGGTGAGTGTTTCCCGATAGCAACAGGAATACCGGTCCCAAAAGGCAGTAACGCGGTGGTCATGCTCGAGTATACCAAGGAAAACGGAGATGAGCTGGAAATTTTCAAACCGGTAACCCCAGGCAAAAACGTTTCGTTTAAGGGGGAGGATGTGAAGAAGGGTGATGTGGTGCTGAAGGCCGGAAAGGTGCTCCGTGCTTATGACATCGGCATGCTTGCCTCGCTCTTTCAACAAACGGTAAAGGTGTATAAACGCGCGACAATCGGCATACTTGCTACGGGTGATGAATTAATAGATCCTTCGATGAGTTCTTTTAATGAAGGTCCGCAACCGCAACAAGAGCGCGAGCAAGACAAAATTGCGGATTCAAATAGCTATATGCTTGCGTCATTGACCCGAACGATTGCGAACCCGTACCGGCTGGGAATCGTACGCGACAATTTTGGAGCGATAAAGGATACACTCTACGCGACCTTGGAAGGCCCTTGCGACGGCTTATTCGTGACGGGTGGGAGTTCTGTGGGTACGAGAGATTTCTTGGAGGATGCAGTTAATGATCTGGGAAAGCTCATATTTCACGGGGTTGCCATTCGACCAGGCGAACCGGTAGGATTCGGCATGATCAATGACAAGCCGGTATTCGTTCTTCCAGGCTATCCCGTCGCGACGATATCTGCGTTTGAACTACTCGTTCGACCCTTTTTATATGCCATGCATGGCGTGACCGAAGAGCGCAGAAAGCTTATCGCCATAGCGAACAAAAAGATTCCCTCCGCCGTTGGGCGAACTGATTTTGTGCGGGTAAAAGTCCTTCGTGCCGAACAGGCGTATTATGTTGAGCCCATACGGGTTAGCGGGTCGGGCATTTTATCCAGCATGACCAAGTCGGATGGTTTCATCGTGATCGCGGAGAATAAAGAAGGAATAGATGAAGGTGAAACGGTAGAGGTAACTGACTATAGCTCGCTTTAAGTACTCCTGAGTTCCACTGGAAACGCAACCGCAAAAAGCACCAGTACCGAACATCCAGACTTCTGGTTCTTACCTCGGGTTCTTTCGTGACATTACCGCTAAGCACCTTATTAGGTGGTAGTACCTAATTCTTTGTACGATGGAAAGTAACGATTCCAGCGTGCACCAGAGCTTAAAGGACGAAGAGATACTGGCACTAGCGCAAAAGATAGTACGAGAAGGCTCTATCTGCGATCACTGTCTTGGCAGACAGTTCGCCAAGATTGCTTCTGGACTCTCAAATGAGCAGCGGGGGCAGATACTTAAGGCCGCCTTGAAAGAGAAAGGAAAAGAGATCGAGGCGGGTAAATGCTGGGTTTGTAACGGCCTGTTTGAAAAGATAGACCTGTGGACTACACGGGCGATGGAGGCTCTGCATGAGTATGATTTCACCTCTTTTCTGGTTGGGACGAAAGTCAGCGGACTGCTTCTGGAGAACGAGGATTTACTGTGGGAGATTGCGGGAGCGTCCTACGCCGAGCCGTTAAAGGCTGAGCTGAACAGAGAAGTAGGAAAGCGAATAGAACGTGCAACAGGAAAACTAGCTGAGTTCAAGACGCCTGACATCGTTGTCATACTCGATTTGTTGACCGAGACGGTCGAGGTGGAGTCGAAAGCTCTTTTCGTTTATGGGCGATACTTGAAGTTCGAACGGGGACTGCCACAAACGAGATGGTTCTGCAGAACGTGCCGAGGCAAGGGCTGCGAGCAGTGCAATTTCACGGGGAAGCTGTATCCTGAATCCGTTGAAGAACTTATCCGCGGCCCTCTACTTCAAGCGTTCAAAGCTCAGGACATTGTCCTCCACGGGAGTGGACGTGAGGATATCGACGCTCGAATGCTCGGTTCAGGCCGTCCTTTTGTGCTTGAGATCAAGGAGCCGCAACGAAGAAACGTGGATTTACGAAACGCTGAAGAGATCGTAAACAAAGAGAATGCAGGAAGAATAGAAGTAATTAGCCTTCGCTATGTGGAACGGGAAATGGTGGCGAGGATAAAAAGTGCAAAGGCGAAAAAGACCTACCGGATTACCGTGGAGTCCACGACATCAGATACGATACCTGTGGATGCGGTGACAAATGCTTTACATGCGCTCGATGATGCGGTGATCGAGCAACGAACGCCAGCCCGTGTCGTGCATAGACGAGCTGATATGATACGGAAAAGGAAGATTTACACTACACAGTTTGTCTCTTTTGGAGAGCGCCATGCCGTTATCGAACTAACCTGCGACGCAGGGTTGTATATAAAGGAACTGATATCGGGCGATGAAGGGAGAACGAACCCGAGTCTCAGTTCATTGCTCGCCATACAGACGGATGTGAGGGAACTGGATGTGTTAGATGTCGATTTGGAAATTCCCGTTGAGGATACTAACTCTTAGGTGACCAAATTTTTATCGTTCAATAGCCTTCCTATTCTGAGTCCGTTTCCTCCCTTGATCTTCCTCTATCTGCCGCTCAACGGACAGCAAGGCGTCTTTTAGCACCTCAATAAAGTCCCATCGCCTCTTTCTCACCTTCGTCTCTTCCACTACATCTTCAGTCTTTGCAGTTATCGTTTTGATCGGTTTCGGTTCGCCCTGACCGACGTATAATTTATCCGGCGTCTTCACCTGTGCACTTATCTTATAATACGGGACACCACCTCGATCCCGCTCTTTTTTAATCACGATTTTGAGCCAGTGCATCCGTCGGGCGAATTTCGCGATTTTACGCACTTCGGTCTCAATAATGCGCTCTGCGAGTTCCTTATATTCCTCATCGAGAGCACCTTGAATCTCAACCTCTACCATCGCCTCCTCTTTAAGCATACGGAGGTAACGCAGTATGTCCGGTATGGTTATGATTCCTCGGGGAACTCTGTCCTTAACAATAGGGATACCGCGGATATCATGTTGTTGGAGTAAATCGGCAACTTCGGCAACATTTGCATCCACACCAGCGGTAATCACGGGAGCATTCATGATAACGGAGACCGGTTGTTCCATTCGTGTAACTTTCTCTCCTTTGAACTCGCCGGTGGTCATCCGTCTTTTGGGTTTGTAAATCTTCTTTAAAATGTCCCCCCCGGTAACAATGCCAATTAAATTATCCAGTTCATCAACCACCAGCACGCGTCCTATGTTGTTCTTCCTCATGATGCTTCTCGCTTTACCGATGCTGTCGGTCTTTTCGACGGAGATGGGATTTCTGATCATTACCCTTCTGACCTCAGCATCTTTCAAAATACGCGATTTCGCCCCCCGGCTCATGATGTCATATTCCGTGACAATCCCCATAAGCGCTCCATCATTATCAACTACAGGAGCCGCTCTCTGACCACTATCCATCAGCTCCACTATAGCGTCAATAGTGGGCGTGTCTTGGTGGATGCTGTGTGGCTTAAACATGAATTCATCCACGTGTGAATCGGGATTGGATGCGAGGAGCAGATCTTGTATGTTCACAAGATAGAGCGCATCGCTCCCAAGTACGACCAGGTTGTGAAACCGGTTCTTTTCCATAATGCCAATCGCTGTCGTTACCGGAGTATCAGGAGTGATGGTAACCACTTCCTTCGTGCTTATCTCCATTATAGGTTCGTCAAACATGCCTTTTCACCTCTTTTTTGCTATCAGTTACAGACCGGACGAGAGTCCCATTACCGTAGTATAAGATAAACTTAGTGACTTTTAAAGAAAAGTACCTACTCGAATCAACGGTGCAGAGCGACGACTCGATCGGTACTGGAAAGCTTGATGCTGAAATACTTTTAACCACGTGCAAGAGCTCCGTTTCACGAGGAGAAAACGAATTTTGAGATCTCCTCAGGAGGTATCTCATTCTCCTTGAATACCGCGATCGTGCTCAGATTTTTTATCTCTATTTCCTTAAGATAGAGAAAGCCAATGATCGTGCCAATATTAATGGGATAGCCCTTCAAGGTCTTTTTCACCGTCATAAAAAAATGTCGCCACAGCGCATCTTCAAAGGGAATGAGCGTCTTTTCCGACTCAAAGGATGGCAAAGCTCTGTTCAGCACATCCTTATACGCCGAAGCAGGCATCAGCCGGATCGTAGCACCCACATCCTCCGCTGCTTTCGATTCACTCATTGCAATGGTATTGAAATCAACGGCATAGGTATGTGGCAGCAGGTAATCCTCCATTTCTCCTTCTGATATCCCTTCCGCCTTGCATCGGAGCAACGTCATGAGATTCACAAGGTCAAATTCACTTCCTACGATGCTCCTCACGATTTCCTTATCCTCTCTACGCAGCTTCTCCATTCGAACCCAAATCGCACCAGAAATTTCTGCGTCAAGGGCGTTCTCAAGAACAAATATCCGCTTACTCTCTTCATAGGCGGGTAATACACCTTCCAGCACTTCGCGATACGGCTTTTCTACCCTGCTTATTACCTCCTCCAGAGACTCAGCCTCGATCAATCCGCTTAGTTTTCGCTTGAATACCTCATCGACGGGGAAAATCAGAATCTCCTCGACACCTCGTGTTTGCATGGTTGAAGCTTTAGTTCTTATAATTGCTTTGAGATTCTTCACCTCTAACCGCCGGAGAATTTCATAAAACATGTCTCGTATCGCATCTTTTGTTGATCGGAGAACCATTACATACTGATCGACGAGTTCTTTTTTCAATGCCAGTTCGATACGTCGCGCGTCTACGTCCACCACACCTGCCTTGGTCAATTTATCTTTATACCCAGTATCCATCAGTAAAGGGACGAAATCATCAGGTCGAGTATCAACAAGCTCTCTCAGTCTCCCTTCGTCCAAAATATCGCCCACTCGTGCTCTTATCCGCGCATATACATTCGCATAGTTCGTTACGTTCATCGTTTCCATCACCCTATTTAGCTTGAAGAGCCATGGGGCTGCGGAGATTTGAACTCCGGTTACCAGCTCCCCGAGCTGGAAGGATAACCTGGCTACCCTACAGCCCCACGTATACCCATATCCAGTAACGTTACATTCTTTTTGTACTACACGTATATAATGGATACTTATTTGTGTGAGGCTTCCTTTTAGTGATTTTATTCTTTCTGTTCAAGTCGAAGTGGAAAAATGGGCGAGGATGAGCATTTAAACGATTTAAAAAGACTAAGGGAAGTAACGGGGGTACGCATAGGAGAGCATACGACCGTTGACGATCTGGTATCGGAGTTCCGGGGTTGCGCCTTTGGTGCGGGAAGACTGGCAAAAGCGGTTGACATCTATGCAGAAATGCTGAACGAGGAAACCACCAAATTCATGGGCATTGCAGGTGCCCTCGTCCCTGCGGGGATGCGAAGGATACTTGCAGATATGATCAGGGACCGGTACGTGGATGTCGTGGTAACGACCGGTGCAAACCTCGTGCATGACATCATTGAAGCATTGGGCGACCACCATTATATGTGCGTTGAAGTCGATACGAACGTCGATGGAGTAGTAGACGATGTTGGATTACGGAGGCGGGGTATCGACAGGATCTACGATGTAGTCGTCCATGATGAAGCCTTTGCGCGTTTAGAAGATTTCTTGAGAAATGTGTTTGAACGACTCGATCGTAGGAGGTACAGTATACGTGAATTGCTCACCTCAATAGGCGAGAATCTCTCGGACCGGGATTCGCTTTTACGGAGTGCAGTTGAGAGCGACGTCCCCGTATTTTGTCCCGCGATTGCGGATTCTATGATTGGGCTCCACGCGTGGCTTTATAAACAAGCTGGCTCCTTAGAGGTTGATGTTTTCGATGATATGCGGGAATTGATAGATCGCTTTTCCGAGGCAAAGCGGACTGGTGCGATAATCCTCGGTGGCGGCGTGCCGAAGAACTTTATATTTCAATCCTCATTGATCGCCCCACGGGCAGACGGGCGGGAAGGGTTGGATTACACGATACAAATAACCACAAGCACACCGGAGGATGGCAGTCTGAGTGGCGCGACACTGGATGAGGCAAAATCGTGGGGGAAAATCGGTGAACACGCGAAAACCGTTACACTTTATTGCGATGCCACCATTGCATTACCCATAATCGTGGCTGCGGTACGAGAACGGATGTGGAAAACGAAGTGAAAATAGACTTATTTTTCCGTTAAGGCGCGTGGTTTTGTTGAACGGTAGAGAACCCCGCAGCTATAAATGATAAAAGAGGCTTAATCTTACTGTATGGATCGTCTGGGCAAAATCGTGATTGTGTTCTCTTTAGTGGGCGTCTGCATCTTATATGGTATATCGCTCTTGCTGAATCCACCGTTCGTCTCTCTGGATGAAGTTGCCAGTTATGAGACTATGCTCATACGTACAAGGGGTGCTATCACGGAGTTTAGGATTACGGAGTCTAGTTATGTGCTTATGACCATCGAAGGGAATCAGACGGAGCTCCTCGTCTTCGTCGATTCGGCTGTCGAGAACCTGGAGTTACTAAATCTGAGTTATGGCGACGAAATCGAGGTTGAAGGCAAAGTACAAGTTTATCAGGGAGACTACGAACTTGTCTCCTCCGGAAATGCGATAAAAAAGGTCAAGCAAGGTGGTAGCGTCGCTTTTGTATCTCAGATAGCCGCACATCCCGAACAGTATGAGGGGAAACGAATTAGTGTTGTCGGCTATGTCGACGACGTTTACACGTACGTGTTTTACCTTTGCGATGAACCCGGTACCTATCGAATGAGAGTAACCCGCGAGGGAGACGCTATCGCGATCTCAGAGTTGCACGAGGGTGATAAGGTAACTGCCGAGGGCGTGTTTGCTTATGATGCTAAAAACTTACGGTATGAGTTACATTTGCTTGCTTTGAAGTCTGGGGAATAGATGACTAATCCACCATCACCCACTTATCTTTCGCTTCCCATATGCGTATCGAGTGCAGCTTCACGCCCAAATTCGAGCCGTTCAACCGCTTCTCCAATTCAGTCTTGAGAAACAACGCTATATTCTCGCTTGTTGGATATGCGATAACTTCATTGAGGTTCGTATGATCGACGAGTGCAATCGCATCTTCTATCAGCGTCTTCACTTCCGAAAAATCCGCCACACACTCAATGTCCTCCTTCTTCGCACCCTCGACTACGACTTCTACCTTGTACGTATGCCCATGCAGATTTCTGCATTTTCCGGGATGTTTTGAGAGCGAATGCGCCGCACTGAAATCGGTCTCGACTCCTAATTTCATTTTCTCCTCGAACCCTCTTATTTCAAAAGACACTCAACGCTGTACACCACTTATAGCTTTTTAAATAAAAAGGAAGTCAGATACTATATACTACGGATACAATGGCGCAAGGAAAGAACACGGTGGGAAGGAAGATCAGGCTGACCAAAGCGAATAAGCAAAACAGAAGAGTTCCTGCATGGATAATGGTAAAAACGAACCGCCACGTGACTACGCACCCGAAACGAAGGCACTGGCGGCGAACAAAACTCAAAGTGTAAGGGAGAGTAGAGAATGGGAGAGGAAAAAGGCGAAGGAGTAGGTGAACGGGTTTATACGATACCGCTGCGAGCGGTGAAAAAAGCACCGCGATGGAAGCGGAGCAATCGTGCCATAGCGGAGATCCAGAAATTTCTCCGGCGGCACACAAAATATGAGTATATTGTATTGGGTAACTCGATAAATGAGAAGGTGTGGGAGCGCGGCTCGGAGAAGCCACCTTCCAAGATACGCGTTAAGGTAACTGAGGAAGAGGATTTAGTTAGAGCTGAGCTTGTGGAATAACGAAACGTGATGAAAAGGCGCGTGGAGAGAGAGACGAGAAGATTATTTGGTGTTGATGGCAGCTCGTATATCGGGGTTTTTGCGACCTGCACGGAGTCGCTGGTTCTTTTACCTCAGCAGGTATCTGATAGAATAGCGGCGGAAATGGAGCGAGCTTTGGGCGTGAAAGCACTCAAAGTTTTGGTAGCGGAAACCTCGTTAATCGGCTGTTTAGCTGTTGGTAACTCGACTGGCTTTATATTTTCTCCTTTTACTCTGGATAGCGAGCTTCAAAAGATTGAGGAATTAACCCGTGCAGCGGGACTGGAGTTAAAACTGAGCAGGCTCCCATTTCGAGATCGAATGAGCACTGCGGGGAATATCATACTGACGAACGATACCGTCGCTCTGGTTCACCCACAGGTATCAGAGAAGACGATTGAAGTGATTAAGGAAACGCTCGGTGTGCGGGTTTACAAAGGCACGATCGGAGGCTTAAATACCGTGGGTATGGCTGCTGTAGCGACAAACCGAGGCATCTTAGCGCATAAAAATGCCACGTATGCGGAATTAGAATTTTTGGAACAGATCTTCGACTTGCCCGTGGAGATTGGGAGTGTTAATTTCGGTGTCCCGCTAATCGGGGCGGCGTTACTCGCGAACACCAAGGGCTATGCCGCGGGGTATGAGACCACCGGTGCGGAGTTGGGAAGGATCGAGGATGCGCTGGGCTTTTATGAACCTTCGAAAGGCGAAGAAGAAGAGATTGAAGGTGCAATTGAAGCTGAAGAAAACAGGTATTGACCTGAAACTAACCTGAAACTATGATGTTTACGTAAAAGGTTAAATCGCGGTCATGCGGTTATGCAACTCTGCTGATCACCCTCTGGTATTCTTAGTATACATCTGGATTGGATATTTGAGATGCAAGGCGTGTCCAGCAGAACTGCAAAAGAAAAAAAAAGAAAAAAATTGAACCATTTATCACTTGATGAGATAATGAGCGGCAAAACTAAAAGCCTAGAGTTTCTTTCTAAGCTCGGATTTCAGGTCCTTCACTTTGTCCGTCAACCAGTATTTCCGTATCGCTTTTCCCTTCGCCTTAGGAAGTTCCGATATTTCGTACCTGCTGTTCACAAATCCATACTCTTCCAGAGTCTGCAGATGGTAAGAGACCAGCCGTCTTTCTTCTCCCATCGCGATGCTTATTGCATTAATGTGCATCGGGTTCTCCGCAAGCAGTTCCACGATCCTAAACCGTATAGGATGTAAAAGCACATGCGCTTCCTCTACTAAACTATCTTCGATTTTCATGCATGGTTTTTCCTTTAGCGCTACTTATAAACTTTTCGCTTTTGAGTCACGAATACCTCCAAATTTGAAGCGACCACCGCAATAATATGCTAGCTAAATCCTACCTCTTCCGGTTATTAGCACACACCGCGGCTATGGAAGAAGTAGGGAAAAATGAAGTAGTAACTTCAAAACTTTTTGCTAAAAAAGTTTGATGCGCAGCCTGCGTAGCGTTTTTGATAAAACTTTTCTTATAAACTTGTTAACTGGTTGTTATTCGGTTTACAGTTCTTCTCCATATCGATAACTATCTGTTTAAACAGTCATGGATCTGCTACTTCCAATGATCACCTGTCTCGTAATGAATTTTAGAAGTTCAATATCGTAATTTAGCATCTCTGCTTCCTTAGAAAACGGTAGAAGTTGCTCCACATCTTCTTTAGTTTCCCCCGATTTTGTATGGACAATCTTGCATCGGATATCATAAATACGATCTCCAACTTCGGAACGCAAATCTTCACTTGGATTCTTCACGGGTATAATACAGCTCGAAATCTTTTTGTCTTTTGAAGAATAGAATTTCATCAAGTAGGGCTTAGCTTCAATAAAATCTCGAAGTTCTTGTTCGCTTACGCATTCATTTATAGTTGCTTTTAACTGAGACTGCTCATCACCGAACACACTTCGCGAGCCTTGAGTTATAGAAGATATTAAGCGAATAATATCGGTATCTTTGGACTTATCGAATGTTGGATCTTTCAGGACGCGCGAAACCCTTCGCTTTGCTTCCATTTGTGAATAAACGGGAAAATAGAACTCTATTGCCTGATAGTAAGCCAAAAACTGAAGAAGTGGCATCTGAGTAGCACTTTTAGCATACCAGTATAGTGACAAAGGCTCTTTGTCGTATTGATACTCGGGGAACTTCAAACCGACGATACTTGATTGGTCATACGATTTAGGGATCGGACGTAAAATACGTGGTCTTCTCTCACGAATGAGTGCGAAGGGTAAATTGGTAAACATATCTATCTGGAAGAAAAGTGCGCCTGAAATTCGTTCAAGGATGTCAAGTGCTTCGTCGTGTCTGGAAATATTGAGGTTCTCGATTTTAATCGACAAGTTTTTTAATTGACCACGAGCTCTAGATACTACATTTAAAAGAGGCAAGACATTATTGCTCAATGAGAGCTTAATATTCCGCCCTTCTATTTCTTTCTCCGCTGTGAGTAAGAATTCACCATTACTCGTTTCTTCATCATCTTCATTCCATTCGCCTGAAAATACTCTCTTAAGCGTTTTAACAGCAAAATCAGTTGATAAAGGACGTAGACTCGAAATTAAAGCCTCGATACTACCTAACTCATATGAAGCAACAGCTTGGTAATCCCCGAGAAAAACGAATTTCTCAAACGGACAGCTTAGTAAATTTTGTATTCGATGTGTTGCAGATTCCAAAAGAAGTAGCCGTCGCTCATCCCTCCCAGCAGGCAAATAAACTTCAAAGCCTGCTTCACCATCATATTCATCAATAAATTGTTTATATTTAATTCCCGCTTCATCACATCTGTTCTTTAATTGCAAGAAAGCATTATATCTTGTCTCATTCTCAACAAGCTCAGTTTCTTCGTTTTCCATCTCACGCGCTCCAGATAAAAGGTAATGTCCTAAATTTCGTGGCTTACCTTGAACATCAATAATTCCTTCCATCTCCAAATGTGATCGGTGATGCCCTCAGCCA
>CAYNTR010000004.1:0-47246 GCA_964400255.1 uncultured Halobacteria archaeon | reverse complement strand
CCTTTAAAGGTATAAATGCAAAGTGTTATCTAAATGAACAATCAATTGTAGTAGATGAAGAAAAAGATGATAAAGAAACTAAAAATAAAGAACTATAAGAGTTTGAAGAACGTAGAACTTGAACTCGACAAATTCAACGTCTTAATCGGACCTAACGCAAGCGGAAAGAGCAACTTATTGGATTGCCTGGCGTTCATTTCCGAAATTGCCAAAGGAGACATTGATGGCAGTTTAAGAGGAAGAGGCGGTTACGAACGTGTAGTATTCGGTGGCGAAAAGGAAAACATAGAATTATCCTTGGATTTCATTTTAGGCACTGAACCATCTAAATATTTTATTTTTATTTCTAAAGTGGGGATAGACGAAGAAAAATTAACTATTAAAGATGTAGGAGTGATAGATCGGCATTTGAATGACATTAACAAGCGACTGGATACTGGAGAGCTTGAAAAAGTCACTGCTGGTACTTGGGTATCTGCGATTTATTATCACGCTCCCAAAACCAGAGAATACCTGAACTCTTGGCGATCATACAATTTCATAACCTCTGAAATGAGAAGAACGTATCCAGCCAAGAGGAACCTTATTCTGGAGAAAAATGGGGGGAATTTAGCTCAGGTGTTGCTTTCTTTGCATAATGAGCGTCCCAAGACTTTTGATAAAATAGAGGACATGCTTAAGCAGGCAATCCCGCAGATAGACGAGCTTCTGACTCCTTTAACTGAAGGCAGTGAAACTTACGTAGCAATGAGAGAAAAAGGCTTTGATTCGCCGTTTAATTACTTCCAGGTTTCTGATGGCACGCTTAAGCTGCTGGCGTATATCACCGCAATCGCCTCCGAAGAGGCGAATGTGGTTTGCTTTGAAGAGCCTGAGAACTTCATTCATCCGCGACTGTTTGAGCTTTTAGTGGAGGTTTTGAAAAAATCGGATAAGCAGATCCTTCTCTCAACGCATTCTCCTTATCTCGTGGATTGGGTTGAGCCTGAGGATGTGATAATAGTCGAGAAAAAGGACAACGAGACCGTCACAAGTAGAATAAAAGATGGAGATAAGCTTAAGGAACGTTTAGCAGAGCTGGGGCTGGCACTTGGCGAATACTGGTATGGTGGGGGCCTTGGCGGTAATCCATGATAGGCGTTATTGTCGAAGGTGAATCTGACGAGAAGGTAATTCGTGAAATAACTCGTAAGCTAGAAGTGCCTGCAAAGATCAGGAGATCCCGGAGAGGTGCAACGATACAAAGTCCACGAAAGACAGGATCGTATGTGGCAGATCTACGCTCTGATTGTGAAAAAGTAGTGATACTAAAGGATTCCCACTGCGCCGATCCTCAAGAGAAAGAGCGTAACTTAGGAGAAAGCTTAAGAGAGTCAGGATTATCTCCCGATGGAACTATAAGTATTTGTATGGTAATTCATGCAATAGAATCGTGGCTCCTCGCGGATGAAGATGCAATTGGAGATTATCTCAGCTCAAAAGTGAGGGAAATTCACAACCCTGAAAACGAATGCAAGCCCGACGAGGTCTTAGCTGAAATTTTCAAGAAAAAGGGGCGAGATTATTTGAAGGGTGGCGAAGCCCCGAGGGAAATAGCCAGACGACTGAGATTAGAAAAAGTTTTAAGAAAGTGCCCTTCCTTTAAAAAGTTCAAAACAATTATAGGATAAGAGATAGTAGAAATGACAGGAGAAGAAGCAATAAAATTGGGTTTTGTGGTCTCCGAATTTCATCGAGACATTACGTATCAGATGGAGATACTGGGAAGGGAGCATGCTGAATTTTTAGGTGCTCAGGTTTATCGCACCGTCTATACGCCCGGGACCTTTGATATACCGTTAGCCGTGAAGCATATGCTTGCGGAGGGTGACGTCGATGCGGTGGTTACGCTTGGCTGCATCATTGAGGGTGCAACAGAGCATGATGAAATGATCGGATCGCAATTGAGCCGAAAGATAATGGATCTATCGCTGGAGTACAACAAGCCAGTAACGCTGGGTGTCTCAGGACCTGGTATGACGAGGTTAGAAGCACAAGAACGGGTCGATTACGCAAAAAGGGCGGTAGAAGCCGCAGTGAAGATGGTGAGTCGACTCAGGGAAAGAACATAAAGAAGCAAAAGCGCGACGATGCAAACGAGGGCGAAGAGGAGTGAAGCACGCTTCATAATCCTTATTGCTCTTTCTATATGCTTTTCGGAAGCGCGCTCAAATTGTTTGCCCACCGTATAATGGCCTATTTTCTCCAGTTTTACTCGTAAGGCGTAGCTCATCGCCGTAATTGTCAAATGGACGTGTCCGTTTGCCCTCCTGTTTTCTCTCAGATCCCTCCACTTTGAATGACTCGTCAGGAGAATCAAGCCTGTAGCGATTCTTTCAGGTAGGTAATTGAGCACATCATCCGTCTTCGCAGAGAACCAGCCGAAATGGAGGTGTCTCTCAGTTTTATACCCAACAACGGCGTCCAAGGTATTGATCACTCGATAAACCAGCGCACCAAACACACCGAACAGCGTGAAATAGAAGAAAGGCGCGATAACGCTATCGGTGAGGTTCTCCGCCACCGATTCGATCGCTGCAGAGTTAAGATGCTCCGCATCTAAATCGTTCACGTCCCTACTGACTATCTTCCCCACCGCTGCTCGTTTCTCGTCCAAATTCGGTGCATCCATCGCATTACGCCCGTATCGTTCCAATCCCTTTATCGTGAAGGTCATTTTGAAAATGAGCGCGCCTAGAATGATATACACGAGTCCGTGAGGGACAAGGAAGAGCAATACAACGGGTAAGGAGAACAGAGCAAGTATCAGCAGCGGATACAGCACACCAAGCATTCTCTCTCTTTTCGGATTGCCTCGCTTTGTTCTTCGGTCAAAGAAAAACATTAACCGGCTAATCCAGACAATAGGATAATATTTATCTATCTTCTCAGACGGGTCGCCCACGGTCAGATCTATAACGAGGGCACAAATGAAAATAAGGGCATGATCTAGGAGGAAATTCATTTTTTATGCGTCGGTGGATACTTCTCTTTTAACCGTGAAAATAGTTCCTTGAGTTCGTCCGTTCTTTGTTCGATATCATCAACGTTCATTATTCCACAGATCGTGAACTCAACCATTATCGCCTTTGCTACTTCTGAATCATGAATCCAGTAACACGCTGAGCAGCCCCAAACACGTCCACCGTCCTTCTTCTCCACCCATTCACCACCGGTTTGCTCGTCTTCGCAGGGATAAAACGGGCAGAAACACCACGTGCAATCGTGACCTGCAAAATGGCAGGGATAATACTCACAGGTTTCATCAGGTCCTATAATTTTCCGGTCTTCCAGTACCTTTTTCAGGTGTTCATACGCGAGTGGATGCATCGTTATTTATGGTTGCCGTCTTCTCTTTGCTCTATTCTATGCTTAAAATCAACTCCCTGAGAGATAATATTAGATCCCTTTCGAGTGCTACACTTTTTCCTCCTCGCCAACGGTAGTAGTCTCATGATGTGCTCCAATAAATCTATCCAGGGGATAGGAGAAGCCGCAGATGTTGCAATGGAACCTGTTTCCGGGCAGTTCCGCCTTGCAGAGTGGGCATAGCTTTACCGCTTCCCCTTTTTCTTTCGCCTCGGGCTTTGGAATTTCACCTATAACCGCTTTGTAAATTTCATAGAAGAAGAGATGCTCTTTGTTCATGAATTCCATCCCGTATTCTCGTTTCTTACGCTCGAACTCAGTATCTGAAATTCTCTGTCTAATAGTAGCTCTGAGCTTTGTCGTTCCTGAACCGAACTCTATCGGTTCTTTTGCGCGCCATGCTAGTTCGCCCAATTCAGCTTCAAATGCCGTTCTCAAGATCCACTTCCCATAGTTTCTGCCACCCCGTTCGTTCACTTTCAAGCGGGGATCCAAATTGAGGGCGAATTCAACTATTGTTTGATCACGATACGGCTGTTTGATCTCCAGGTCGAGAAAAGCGCCAAGCTTGTTGGAGGAGAACCACATCGTCTTTGAAATCGCGCGTATATACGTATTCAAATCCTCACATGAGAGGCCCTGCATGTACGAATACCCTGCGAAGAGCTCGTCTGCACCATCTCCGGTCATGACGCTCTTTATTTCGAGCTTCTTTGCTTCTTCTAACGCGGCGTAGATGGTCACATCATTGGGGAGAGCAGGATCAAAACTTCTCACTGCCTCAATCACCTTGGGTAGTATTTCGATTGCTTGGGTTTCTGTTAACTGAATCAGGTGATGTTCATACCGAAACTTCTGGGCCACCTTTCGGGCATAGTCGAGATCAGGAGCCCGAGTTCCGTCCAGAACTACGGTGAGCGCCCTTTTGCGTTTACCCCCGTCAGGAGAAAGAGCGGCTAAAATGCTCGTGTCTAATCCGCCGGAAAGCAGCAACGCCTCCGCATCGCTCTTTTCGACCGCATCTTTCAAGAGCTCTCCTAACTTCCTGCTGGCTTCTTCCTCATCACTTCTCATCGACCTCATTTAAGGGCTCCATTCGAAACAGGAAACTGCTGTACAAATACTCTTACACACGGGATGCCTGAATCAATAACATGTTAGAGCTGCTATTTTAAAGGGTACCGGGGCAATTAACTACAGAAAGAGACAGGAGATGAAAGAGAGTTTCAGGCTCAAGGAGACGTTCGTTTGGATCACGGCAGACGAAAAGAGCTATATAGAGGTTGCGAAGAAGGAGATAAGGGAGCGAAGGAAAGAATTGGAACGGTTCGTGCGATGGCATCCGTATTTTCTCGTTACGCTCGAACGGTACGAGCTAGATGAGGTCGAAGTTGGTAGCACCTTAAGCAGGGAAGCGATACCAGAGATCGTGGAAAGAATGATAGAATCCACGAGCTTATTCGACATAGGACCGATGGCAGCAGTTGCCGGCACGTTAGCTGAGTTCGCCGTTGATGCGATGCAAAATGCCGGGGCGACATATGCAATGGTGGATAATGGTGGTGATATCGCGTTGATCACCGATAGAGAGGTGCTCGTTGGCATCTACGCGGGAGAAAGCACCTTCTCGAACAAAATTGCGCTTCGAATAAAACCATCCAACTCCTTAGTAGGTATCTGCACGTCCTCCGCCACAGTCGGCCATTCGATCAGCTTTGGCACTGCAGATGCCGCAACGGTGATCAGTCCGAGTGCATCGCTCTCAGATGCCGCAGCCACGGCACTTTGCAATGCCGTCACTGATGCGCAGTCTATTACAAACGCCTTTCGTGCAATTAACCACGTGGAAAGCATTGAAGGTGCGTTTGTCATCTATAAGGACGTACTCGCAACGTGGGGAAATCTTCCGGAACTCGTGAAAACGAGATAACCAAAATCCAGAGGTTAACCGGAAAAAGTTTATACA
The DNA here is from genome assembly GCA_964400255.1 of uncultured Halobacteria archaeon. Taxonomy (GTDB): domain Archaea; phylum Halobacteriota; class Syntropharchaeia; order Alkanophagales; family Methanospirareceae; genus JACGMN01. The sequence goes on along the minus strand of CAYNTR010000004.1, from coordinate 41,872 downwards.
AAGTGCTTTGAATTACTTAAGTATAGGACAGAGCGTACCCAAGGAGAAAGAAGACAAGAAACAATGAGCAGTTTGGTCGCCAAGTGGGAAACGAATGACTTGAAGAACGTTGCTTTAGCCGAAGGAGTCAGCGTAGAAAAATTGCAACGACTACTCGAAACGGGGCGAGTAGTCATCCCACGAAATGCAAAGCGGGCCGAAGAGGCAGCAGAGAGAGAGATTGTGCTCAAAGCAATTGGCGAAGGAATGAGCACCAAGGTGAACGTGAATGTCGGAACCTCAAAAGACTACGTTAATCTAAATGACGAGGTGGCGAAGGCAACGATTGCGGTACAATACGGCGCTGATACCATAATGGACCTCTCGACCGGTGGCGACCTTGATGAAACGCGCAGAGCAATTTTGAAGGAGGTTGACGTGCCCGTGGGGACCGTGCCGATATACCAGGCAGCATTAGAGAAGGCTGACGTACGCGCCGTTGTGGACATGAGTTCGGACGATATGTTCAATGCGGTCAGGAACCATGCAAAAGACGGGGTAGATTTTGTAACGATCCATTCCGGCGTGAATCTCAATTCGCTGGAACGATTGAAGCGGAGCGGACGCATCTTAGATGTGGTGAGTCGCGGTGGCGCGTTCCTCATTGCCTGGATGATTCATAACGAGCTTGAAAATCCGTTTTACGAGGAATACGAGTATCTACTGGACATCGCGAAGGAGTACGAGCTGACACTGAGTTTGGGTGATGGGATGCGACCAGGCTGTATTGCTGATGCTTCAGACCGTGCGAAATTCATGGAAGTCATTACGCTTGGTGAGCTCGTAAAGCGTGCCAGGGAGGAGGGCATTCAAGCGCTCGTTGAAGGACCGGGTCATGTGCCACTGGACGAAATAGAAGCGTCTGTAAAAGTGATAAAACAGGTCACTGATTTTGCACCACTCTATCTCTTAGGTCCGCTTGTCACTGACATCGCACCGGGATACGACCATTTGGTGAGTGCGATCGGAGGAGCGATTGCAGGTATGTATGGCGCGGATTTTCTCTGCATGGTTTCACCATCAGAGCATTTAGCGTTGCCCTCGGTACATGACATCAAGGAAGGCACGATCGTCACGAAGATAGCAGCGCATGCCGTTGATCTCGTCAAAGAAGGGCAGCGCGAGAACGCACGACGGTTAGACGATGCCATGGCACACGCACGGAAAAATCTGGATTGGAAACGGCAATTTGAACTTGCGATTAACCACGAAGAAGCTCAGAGGATACGAGATAGCAGACCGTCAGAAAGTGATGCGTGCTCCATCTGCGGCGATTTGTGCGCGATTAAGATGGTGAAAGAGTTTTTGAAGAAGTAAAGTAACGTGAATGGAAATAGATGAAATCGAAGCGATATATGAGGGCGGGGTGTTAAGGATTGTAAACCCAGCGAAGATAGAATCTGATGTTGTAACGGTAAGAATATTGAACAGGGACGAGATGCTGAGGGAAAAAGAATATTATTCTAGCGTTGAACGCGCTTTCAAAGAAGTTCCGGCAGATATTTCTGATTACGCACATGGAGGAGGTGAAGGATTATATGGAATACGTGTTGAGGGTAACGGAAGATGAAGAGGGCGTGAGCTGGGTGAGGATGGAGGCGTAGAACAAGATAGGGTGGTAGACTTGAAAAGAAAGGTGAGTTTGGCTTTGGTTGTAGTAATAATAGTTGCTGCGTTGTATCACTTTCGTTTAGCATCCTTGACAAAATGTGCAGAAATGATTGGCTATGTAGAATCTAAACCAGCAATGGCACAGGTTATTGTCGCATTCGCCACACTAATATTGGCTTCAGTTGTGGTCTTGGATAGATGGACTGATAAACCAACGTTGGAAATAAAAATGGAAGACAGAACGAGAATATTAGATGAAAAATATTCTATCGAAGTCCCTGTTTTAAATAAGGGCCGCAGAGATGCTTACAATTGCAGTGTATCGGTTCAACTATTTAATCGAAAATCTGGGAAGAAAGTGGATGAAGGTTCAACTTCGCAATCGCAACTGAAACCCGGCGAAAAGGGGTTCTTCTTTATCGGCCATCTTCTTCCGTTCAATGGTGATTTTGTGGCCAGAATCTCGGCTGAAACACACAAATCAAAAACCGATAAGATTGTCGAGTATAACATAGAAAATAATTCTGAAGTTATTATGTTCAAATACGGAATCATACAGTCTCTTAAATTTAAAGGGGAAAAGTTACTGCTTAAAAAATATCGAGATGAATGGGATGTAGATCTTCTTTCAAACGGGCTGAAATTTGAAAGATTCTATGAGCCAGAAGCAAGAGAGAAAATAATCAGAAACCTAAATAAAACAGGCGTTAAAGCTGTTAATCCGCTAATAGATCGCCTAGAAAAAGATCCCAATCCTAATGTTCGTGATGAAATTGTTAGAACATTAGGCGACAGAGGAGATGAACGAGCAGTAGAACCATTACTGAGATGTCTACGAGAAGACCGAGAAATAAACATCCAGAGGTGTGGTGAGTCAATCGCAAAAATAGGTGATAAAAAGTCTGTAACGCCATTGATTCAAATATTAAAGGATAGAAGTCTGCAGAGTAGACAACGGGAAGCAGCTGCGGAAGCACTAGGAATTATTGGAAGGAAGATAAAAGATGAAAGCATCAAAGAAGCACTTATAGAAACTCTCGAAGATTCGGAGAAAGATGTTCGATGCACTGTTACTGAAGCATTAGGAAAAGTCGGCAGTGAAAAGGCATTAGAAGCACTTAAACAAAATGAACGCATAAAAAAAGAGTGGGAAAAACAATACAAAGAGGCAATTGAGCAGATACAATTTAGGATTAAGAAGTAGTGACTCAAATGGGGTATGAGTATGGAATACATGTTGGGGGTGGAAGATGAAGAGGGGTGAGCTGGGTGAAGATGGAAGCGTAAAGGCTACAGGTGTGGAGTGTTTTGCTTAATTCACCTTCTCAACGCCCTCACACACCTCATCAATCTCACCTTGCACCTCAATGGTCCTTTTTATAGCCGCTGCAACCTTCATATAATGCTCTATTTCTTCCTTGGATAATTCACGCCTTTTTCTATCCTTCAAATATTTATCCATCACCTGATAGCCGCCGATTTGATACTCCCACACTTCCTTTGAAATACCATCGAAGTACTGCGTTTTATTGAAATAAATTCGATCATTCTCCTCGTCGTATTTGACTTTTTCCACTGTGTTCGTACCACTTTCTGGAAATCCCACGCCGGTTTCGCTCAGGGAAGAATGCTTCAGCAAATGGAGTTCTACTAATTCTTTGCCACTCTCACTCAATTTCTTAAATAGCTCATAATCTGTTGGCAATGGTATTCGTGGAAAATCTATCTTCAGAAATTCCTCGTACCGTTTCCGGTACGTCGGGGAGTAAAGAACAGCGTAGATGTAAGAGAAGATCTCCTCCGGTGTTGGTTCTACGCCTACTGCTGCTCTAATGGCTTGTAAAAACTCGTTAGAGAAGTTTGGCGTGCGCTTTGTTTCGCCTACTTCAGATTCTAATAGCCTTCTTCTTGAATCTTCAGGATAAAGATAGAGGGGGAAGAGATAATTGATATCATAAGCACTAACTGTTTTATGGCCTATAATATGATCTGTAACAAATGCTCCTGGTTCCTCCTTAAACTCTCTTGGTGTGATTAGCCCTAAATTCTCTTGTACCATATGCCGCATGACTCTTTTAACAGTTCTCCAAACTAGCGAGTCATGCCAAAAAATCCATTGGACATCAAAAGGGCGATAAAGAACGGGTTTGATAAATCCTTTTAAATCAGAATCAGAGATGGGCTGGAGCATATTCCAAGCTTTTCTGATACTCCACCCCTTCTTTTTTCTTATAACAAAGGATGAATGAAGTTCTTCATCTGAACTATTGCTGTTTTTGAAAAGACGTATCCTCTCTTCTAGTTTAGTTTCATCCATATCTATTACAAAATTATCTCTAGCAGTAGTCATCCCGACACCATTCAATGGGAAAATATCTGTAATCTTCCAGTAATCCTCATATTCCTCCTGATAAGCCTCTTCCATCGGCACGAAGAAATAAAACGGGCTTTTTGGCTCCAATTCTTGCCATTCCGTCGTGGTTTTATCGTTTCTCAAAAGCCATGTGTATTTTTCTTTACGAAGTCCCCAACGTTCAGCATAATGTACTCGTGCGTTCCTCTCTCCAGCTTCTTTTGGCCTCTTTTTCTTAATGAATAAGCTAATAGTCACTCCTTGCCGAATGTCAAACACATTCTCGTCTTTGCTGCCGTCCGGGCATTTCTCCTTCTTCAACGAGCTCCCATGCAAGTTCAATACATAAATCTCATCGAAGCTCTTCATTAACGATTGGCGCATGCCTCTAAACGTGGGGTTATCTAAGTAGCTGTGGTTCGTGATGAACCCTAAAATTCCTTCACCTGTCCGATCTATCTTCCATTGCCCGAATCTGATAAACTTCACGTAATCGTCTTGCAGCCATTTCGGATTCTTTTCACCAAGCGGCTTACCATCAACAATTTTGTAATCCCCGATAAGGTCTGTTATCCATTTTCCCTTATTCTCAGAAATACCTGAGTAAGGCGGATTACCGAGAATGACTAAAATGGGAACTTCCTCCTTTACTTTCTTCGCTTCTCTTCCTTCTGCAGTAAGCTCCGTGAGCAGGGGCACTTGTTCCGGCTCCTTCATTTCCAAACTGTTCGTGAGATAGAACCTGAACCGTTCTCCTTCCCTGTACCGGTAACTCCATCTATCCTCAAGATAGGCAACCATTCTTAAATGTCCCATCACATAAGGGACGATCAACAGCTCGAACGCGTAGAAATGTGGTAAGATATGATCGTTAATGACAAAAGGTACAAGCCCCGCTTGTTTTCCCTCTCTGTACTCTGATAAAGCTTCCTCAATCGCCCTGATTACAAAAGTGGCAGTCCCTGCTGCAGGATCCAAGAGCGTGACTTGTTTATCTGCAAATCCGTCTCTCAGGTCTAAATCCCTCTTCAAAATCTGGTGAACCGACCGCACAATATAGCGGACCACCGGTATCGGCGTGTAATAGACACCCAATTTCTCCCGCTCTTCTGGATTATACTCCTTAAGAAACGTCTCATAGAACTGAATCACCGGGTCTCTTTGCTTGTAAACCGTCTTCGCTTCAGTATAGATGGCCTTAATGTCTGTCTTATTCAAGACCTTCACAATATCCTCAACGATCCAGCTTATTGCTTCAGGAGCATCGGGACCTATCATTACGTAAAACACTTTCTTAAACAAATCCAGGCTGCCCGGGACAAATTCATACGCATTATTTTTGCTTATCTTCTCGGACCCCGCTACCACCTTAGCGGCAAACAGCCCGTAAGTGATTGTTTGCGCACATAAATCAACAAACCTATCTTTGGTTAAAGTCTCAATGAGCGATTCTTGAAGAACATGATGGATACTAACATATCCCAAGCCTTCCTTTTTATCGTACACCTCATCCAATACAACCTTTAAGAACTTCGCCCTTTTTGCAAGCTCTACTGCAAGTCGGGATGCACTCGTTATCTCGAGCACGGAAAAACTATAAAATTCACGTAAAAGTTCAGAAAAATCACTTACATTCTCAGGAACAGGCGATTTTAAACATTCTAAAGCAGATGAATAACATATTTCCGCTTTTTTCCTAAGCACACCGTCTCGATAAAGCCGGAACTCCACAAAGTTTGTTACAATAAGATTAGGAAGCGCATTTCGGTATCTCTGAATTTGCTCCGATTTCTCCACCTCGTTAAGATTCGTATCCGGTGTTTTTGCTTCAATATGCCCCACGATCTCGCCATTTTTACGAATGAGGAAGTCTGGAATCCCCACTTCCGTCTTCCTTGGCAAGACACGTATTTTTATTTCTTCTTCTGATGAGGAGAACGATGAACACTCTTCAAAGAGCTTTTCTAAAGAAGGATAAAAGCTTTCTTCCCTGAAATTCCCTTCTGTGTAAATATCATTTATCTTCTTAAGGTAGGCGGTGAGAATTTTCTCCAATTTATCTTTTTCTCTCTTCTCCATTTATCCGTCCTTCACGTTCTCTTGTGAATGGAATGGTCATACAAACCTAAAAACCTGTGCCTTTGAAAAACTTTTCCCGTAAAATCTCGATCGCCTCCTTCTCTCTCCGCCCTCCGCACTTCTCGACGATTTCTTTATAATGTTCCCTTAACCTCCTCATCTCCTCTTTTTCTTGCTCGTCTTTTGCCAGATTTAATCTCGTCGCGAGCACCGCAGCTTCAATTACCGCATTCAACCCTCGGTTGATTGCTTTAACCGCTTTCCGGTTGATTTTAACAGTACGAGGGAGCACTTGAAAATAGTAATAGTCGCTGCGTTCCTCTATCAAAACACTGGTGAAGACGATCCATGCGTACGCGTTCGTTAAGACCGGCACTTCTTCAAAAACCGAATAATGCGCTTCGCTCAGATGCTCAAATGCGGTCTTCACGAACAAGACCGCGTCATCAGTCACATTCGCGGCTAACGTGTTCGTTTCCAGCACGTTCGCAAGCGTTTGTGAGCCTTTGTAGAGCTTTATGAAATATTTTGGTTCTTTTCCTTCGTCAAGCTCGGTTAGTATCCCTATCGGAGCTGCATTCGGCATGCCAGCAGCCGATTGCGTCGTAACGATAACTTCAGAAATGCCTTCGCCGATTCCCGCTTCGTTCAAGTCCATTTCTTTACCGTCTTAAAGGCCACAAGATAAGAACGTGCTCGGATGGTTGAGTAAAAGCTACGTCTCCTCTTCTTTTCGCTCCACAAATGCCCGCACCTTCTCGACTATCTGCTCAAACGCTTCACTCGCGTGCAACTCCTTTTGCAGGACAAACGGTGTCCCGCTATCCGCAGCTTCTACCATCTTCGGGTCGAGTGGCATGCGACCGAGGAACGGCACGTCTAATTCTTCCGCCGCTTGCTCGCCACCACCATACTTGAAAATGTTTATCTCTTTTCCACAATGAGGACAGACAAATCCACTCATGTTCTCGATTATTCCGATGATCGGTACTTTCAGTATCCGTGAGAAGTTTACCGCCTTTCTGGCAGAGACTAATGCTAAATCCTGCGGCGTGGTAACGATGATCACACCATCGATTTTTTTGATCAGTTGCACCACGTTGAGCGGCTCGTCGCCGGTCCCCGGCGGCAGGTCAATAACCAAATAGTCCATATCACCCCACGCTACCTCTGAAAGGAATTGTCGTATCGCATTCATCTTCATCGAGCCGCGCCAGATGATCGAAATGTCCTTGCTCGGCAGCAAAAACCCGACGGAAATCGCTTTCAGTCGCGGCGTAACCGGAACCGGGTAAATTCTGTCATCCTTTATCTCCGGCCTTTTGTCCTCTATCCCCAGGATCTTCGGCACATTCGGGCCGTGTATATCAGCATCCATCAAGCCGACATCTAAATCTTGCATACCAAGAGCAAACGCAAGGTTCGCAGCAACCGTTGTCTTTCCCACGCCGCCCTTGCCACTCATCACCATGATCTTATGCTTGACTTTCGCCATACTCGCTTCCACTGCCTCTTGGCGCGCTTCTCTCGGACTTTTCATCTCTTCTCCTTTCTCTTCGCTCATACTTTACTTACACCCCTAAGCATGCTTAAAATCTAAACTTCAAGAACACTAACTCGCCCATGCCGTCTTCCCCTCCAGCCGGGTAACCGGTCTGGAGAAGGCACATAAACGTCATTACTAACGGATACATGATCACGTTATATCTCATTTCCTCTTCGCAACCATCACAACTCCACTAATTCCTCCTCTCTCAGCCGATTCCTGATCTCATCAATAACCGCGTTTAAATTCTTCGTATTATCAAAACCCTCCAATAGCCGCTCTTTTTCCGTGACCGTTTTTTGGTCCTTGACCAGGGAAATAAGGTTTTTCATTGCCCGTTCTATATCATCCACGATGCTCACCGTCGCATGCTTTGCTGTTCGTGATAACGGATTCAAATCGACGGTTATCACCCTCTTTCCCATCCTGATAAGTGCTTCGCATCGATCGCCATCTTCTAACGGTACGAAAACCACATCTGCCGAATATATGCCTTCCTTAGCAACCCGTGCACGGGCATGCTCTATCCCGGGTATTCTCGCATCCGGTTCATCACCGAGCACGTTTGTGGCACCATGCTGCTCTAAGTGCTCCTTTATCTTTCGCACCCGCTCTTCGGTCCAGTAAAAGATGTTGACCTCCAATCGTGCGTTGAGTAGTGCGCTCAGCTCGATCACCTCTTCCGGGACTAACGCGGCCACATTGCCATTGACCGAAATCACCGGCTTCTGCGCCGTGAGCAATAACGCAGCAGCAGCTTCCGTTGCGCTCAGAGCAGCGGGTAACGTCCGCTCACCAATGAGGTAATCAAACGCCTCACCCCGGCCATGCGCGATCAAGCCCTGCTTGCTGGTTATCCCTGCTTCTATGCCTGCAACAAGCTTTTCCCGCTTCACTAACGATGTATATCGGGGATGCGTCTCCGGAACTCGAAACATTATCCCTCAAAGAAATGTTGAGCAAAGAAATAATGATGCTTATACCCTTCGTATGGTAATTTCACGCTTCTTCGGCATTATCTGTCGCAGAATCTCCTTAAATTGCGCATCGGTTATCATACTCTTTATTCTCCCCGTCTGCGCTAAGGCAATGAGCTGATTCTCCAACTGCGCGGCCAATTCCGGCTTTGCCATGCGGATCGTATTTAACCGCTCTCGCGCCTCGGAGGTGAGAATCTGCCGGAGAATACTCTTTTTTGCTTCCTCTATCTCCTGCCTTTTCTGCTCTTCTGCAGCAGCACCTGCTTGCTCCTGTTGTATCTGTTCTAACTTTCTCCTCCTAATCTCCTCTAATTCATCATCACCGGCCATTTCTCACACCTGTCTCGCCTTCTCGTCTATTCCCCCTTACGTTCAGTCTGCATAACGGTGAACTCATGCGCCGTGTTATCGAGAAACTTTTGCCCCTCAGGCGATATCTTCCGTCCTCTTTTCGTCTTCGTTACAAAGCCCGCTCGTTCTAACTGCGAAAGCATCTCTCGTAGTATCTTCCCAGAGGCCAATCGGAACCGTTCTCTCCTGACACCCCGTCTCGCTCTTCCTCCGTAATAGGTGCGTAACCGTGAGACTCCTACCGGTCCGTGCAGGTAGATCTGACGGAGCACTGATGCACAGCGCACCCACCACCAATCGGCATCTTGTGGCGTTGCCTCTTTATTCGCCGCCGTTTTGACATTCGTACCCCATTTGGGCAGAGAAATCGCTTTGTTCTTTTTTAATTTCTCCCCTACTATCTTTACCAGTTTATCCGGTGGAACATCGTATACTGTCGTCATTTTATTTTATCCATTTATATGCCATCAAAACATAAAAACCTATGTGATTACGGCAGTATGGATGTGAAAATCGGATTGGAATGTCATGCACAGCTGCTTACCAAATCGAAGTTATTTTGCTCGTGCTCGACCGACTATCAGAATGCTGACCCCAATACGCACGTCTGTGCCACGTGCTTGGGCTTGCCCGGGGCTCTCCCCGTGGTTAATCGTCGTGCCGTGCGCTATGGCATAAAAATAGCGCTTGCCTTAGGCTGTATCATTCAACCCGAAATCATATTCTACCGTAAGAATTATTATTATCCTGACCTCCCACGTGGTTTCCAGATTACCCAATATGATTTTCCCATTGCATTTAAGGGGATAGTGCGAATAGAACGCAGCAACGGTGCTGGTGAGCGAGAACGGGAGATACGGATAACACGAGTACACATGGAGGAAGACCCCGGCAGACTTGTTTATAAAGGAACGATCGACACGGCACCCTACGCACTCGTTGATTATAACCGCTCGGGAATACCACTCGTGGAGATTGTGACCGAGCCGGATCTCAAGTCGCCAAAGGAGGCCCGAATATATCTGAACAAGCTGCGGAGTATACTGGAGTATCTGGACGTCTTTGATGGCGATTTGGAGGGTTCGATGCGCGTCGATGCGAATATATCGATTGAAGGAGGCGAGCGAGCGGAAGTCAAGAACATATCGTCGTTTAAAGGCGTTGAGAAGGCGTTACTTTTTGAGATAACGCGGCAGAAGAACATGTTGCGCCGCGGCCTTACCGTGCAGCAGGAGACGCGGCATTACGATGAGGTGCGTGGCATCACCCTTTCCTTGCGGACGAAAGAGTTTGAGCATGACTATCGCTATTTCCCGGAGCCCGACCTCGTGCCCATTCGGATCGCTGACTACGTCGAAGAGGTGCGACGGGAAATACCTGAGCTCCCCGATGAGAAGAAGGTGCGATTCATTGCGCGGTATGGCATAACACTGGAGCATGCGAATGCACTCACCTTCGATATCCATACCGCGGACTTTTATGAAGCCGTAGCGGCAAAGATAGATCCGAGGTTAAGCGCCACGTGGATAGCTGATGTCCTGAAAGGCGAGTTGAATTATCGCTCTAGCTCAATGCATGAAGCATTAAAGAGCATTGCTCCTGACGATTTCGTCGCTATTCTGTCCTATTTGAAAACGGGCTTGATCACCGAACGCGGTGCAACGGAGATCATACGGGAGATGCTCGATCACGGTGGGACACCTAAAGATATCATAAAGAAGAAAGGATTAGCAAGTATCGGTTTAGACGCGATTGAAACAGCTATAGCAACCGTCCTCGAGGAGAACGAAGCTGCTGTGAGAGATTACCGAGCAGGTAAAAAGGAAGCCTTGAATTTCCTCGTCGGACAAGTGATGAAGCTTACACGAGGCAGAGCAGAGCCCAAAGAAGTGCGCACATTGTTAATGAAAAAAATGGAAAGGAAAAAATAGAAAAATAGAAGGAAAGAGATTGGTTAGCTCTTTCTCCTTTTTCTCAAATGAAGTGCAGCGACTACCGAAAGTAAGCCGAGTAATGCTATGAGTCCGATTGGCGTTAGTGTTGGAGCCGGTGCTAACGGTGAGCTGGCAATATAATCTCCATTGGGGCAAGCATCTGTTGCTTCAGGTAATGTTCCTAATACAGTGGCTGTATTCATGATGCCATCATCTCCACCTAGCAAGGCCAATGGAACCCTGACTGTGAACGAATTTGAAGTAAAGCTTACGGGGGCTCTTCCTACTTCTGTCAAAGTATCGTCATACACTGAAGTATCACCGGTTGCAGAGGAGTAATCGAAAAGATCGACAAAGTAGTCAACTCCTAAGCCTGTTGTGTATGGAGAGTTCCCATCAACGTTAGAAGTCATGCCAGTTGTAGGGTCTTGATCAGTGTCGAAATCAATATAACCTACAACCGCATCTGGTTGACCACTATCTCCAGGACTGATTGTTCCGGCGAAGGTAACGCTGATGATTAGCTCGGTTGCTGTGTAATAAGCGGAAAACGAGGTTATATCGTGCTGAACCGCTCCAGTACCATACGTATCGCCAATTGGGTCGGCTATATCTGTGTGGTGCGAAGAAGGCAATGCTGGCTCCTTAGGTCCAGTGTAAGGACCCCAAGCACTCGTTGGCATAACTGCAAAAACAGAAAATACCGAAATCATCACTATCGCTGCAATAAATATCACTATCATCTTCTCTTTGGTATCCATTCTTTCACCTCAGCTATCGTATACTCGCTTGTATACTCGCTTATGGATATATAAAACTTCCGATTTTTGCAAGAACATGTTGAGTACGATTATTATTTCGTTTATTGTTTTCAACCTTTCTCATTCCACTCATCCCCCTTCAAGAATCTGCCAAGAATCGCTTCTGGCGGCGATTTACGCAGAAACGCTTCCTGCGGTGTCTCTCCGTTGATATAATCAAGAGCACCGTGTATTCGGTTGTTATACCAGGTTAAAAAGGCATCGATCGACTCGAATCGCCATCGATGCCGATCGTACTCGAGCCAGAGCCGTTCCAACTTGCCATTTGTCTGGGGATTCCCTCTTCTTGACGGTGTATGCCTGATCCCCACTCCTTTCAGGTAGTGCTCGAACGCAGAGGTTCCAGGATTCTTGTTGGAATAAAATCTCGTGTCTTTATCGGTATTCACCTCTCGTATCCAGATATTGAACTCCGAAGCTCTATTCTGGGCGTCTTTGAATTGCCTTATCGCTTCACCATGGGTTCCTTGCTCGAATTCACCGCCGGCAAGTGCCATCCTCGATGCATCGTCCAGCCAGATTATAGCGGATGGATGGTTCTCAGTGGTCCTATGCCAGTCCCCATGAACAAGACTGCCTGAATGTTCCCGTTCATACCGGCACCTCTTCCTTTTCTTCTGTTTCCTCGGATTAGGCGTTGTTCTCCCGGTCTCTCTAAGATACAGATGAATCTTATTATGCGGTATCCGATAGCCTCTTCTTCTGAGTTCGTAAAAGAGAAGTCGAGCACCAACTCGTGTCTCTTCCCAGACTTGGCCGATGACAACCCTCTGATCATAGCTGAGATATGTCCTCGGTCTTCTATGTGGGTTCAACATCGGAATCTCCCCGGTATCTCGGTACATTTTAGCCAGTTGCTGGACTCGACGCGCTGTCACTCCATAAATCCGTGAAACCGTCTTTACGGTGAACTTCCTGGAATTTACACGTCTTACCATCCATTTGATGTCTTCGTTCGTCAGTTTCACCATGCCATCTGAAGGCATGGATCGGCGAAATAATTTTGTACTCCACAGAATTTTTGTACGAACTCTGGTCGTTTGCTAAAAAAATAAATCGCTAATTTCCTTCTCTCTGCCGAAAACCATCTTCATCTGCATACAACTCGATCAACGGCCTGAGTTCTTCACTATACCACCCTCTTTTGATAAACTGAGGATAGATGGGCAGCCGTTCGCGTAACTCATATGGTGCTATTTTACGCCTCAGATCCTCTTCTGTTGGCCACGGTGCTTCCGGATTGATATAGTCTATGGTCTGCTCAGAGATGCCGCCAAGATCTGATGCACCCAGCACGATCAGTTCCTTCGGTGACGTCAAATTTGGCGGTACCTGGATCGCTATATCATCGGGCAATAGTTCTCGCGCTGCACGGACAATAATCTTCATCTCCTCGAACCGAGGCGTTTTTGTGTTTTCCATCGCCGTTAAAGGCTTCGGTAAGAACGGCTGAATAATAACTTCCTGGATATGCCCGTAGTGCTCGTGGAGCGATTTTATCGCCTCCAAAGAATGGATGCGGTCTTCCTCTGTTTCTCCGATGCCCACCAATACGCCCGTTGTGAACGGTATTTTCAGTTTCCCTGCCTCTTCGATCATCTTCAAGCGCACCGCGGAGTCTTTTCCCAGTGAGTTCTTATGGGCCTCAAGCTCTGCGGTAGTCTCCAGCATCAAGCCCATTGAGGCATTCACGGCTCGTAACTCCTCCAGTTCCTCTCCAGTCAGCACACCCAAATTGCAGTGTGGCAGTAGCCCATTTTGAATTGCAAGCATGCAGAGTTCCTTCGTATACGCAACGAGCGAGGCAAACCCAGCTTCGATAATACGGTCCTTGAAGAATGAAGCAAGAGACGCTTGTTCTGGATTTTCACCGGTTGTAAAGAGCGCTTCAGTTGCCGCCCCTCTGTTCCTTACACGATGCAAAAATTGCTGCACGCTGATAACGTACGCATCGTCGCGGCTGCGCGCTCGAAAACCACAGTAGCCACATGCATTCCGGCAAATGTTCGTCACTGGTATGAAGATGTTTTTGGAGAAGGTGACGTAGTGGTGGCTCATTTCGTATCGTGTACCTACTTAAAGTATAAATAAATACAAATCACCAAATAAACTAAAGTAGAGTAGGGCTGGATAGGTGAAACTATGAAGATAATACCGGGAATTTCTACGCAAGTTTTAGCTGCGAGAATTGCCGCGGAACTGGGTGGTCGCGCCTCATTGTGCGAGTTCAAGAAGTTCCCCGATGGTGAAATTTACACGCGTGTGGTCGATGACATAAAAGACGAAGAAGTAACCATCGTCCAGAGCATTATGGCCGATTCCGGCATGATCGGCTTGCTCCAATTGATCGATGCCGTTGAAGAGGCACATAGGACCACGGTGGTTATTCCCTATCTGGGGTACGCACGGCAGGATAAGCGATTTAAACCGGGTGAAGCGATCAGTTCACGAGCAATCGCACGGGGCATAAGTTTTGCCGGCATCGTGGATAAAATTTACGTCGTTAACGTGCATAATCGAGCGGTATTAGAATATTTTGATGTCGATGCAAAAGACCTCGATGCTGCACCGCTAATCGGCGATTACATCGCAGCCAAGGGGATAGAACAGCCGGTGATCATCGGGCCGGACGAAGGTGCGCGTGAATTGGCGAAAGCAGTTGCAGTTCCTCATGGCTTCGATTACGACGTGCTGGAGAAGAAACGGATAAGCGGCGATGAAGTGCACATCAAGCCCAAAGAGGTAAGCGTCGAAGGGAAGAACGTCGTTATCGTGGACGATATCATTTCCACCGGAGGCACCATAGCAGAAGCGGCTTCTATGCTCAAAGCACGCGAGGCAAACGATATTTACGTCTCCTGCATTCATGGCCTCTTTGTGCAAAACGCTACCCTGCGCATACTCGATGCGGGCGTCAAAGAAATCATCGCTACGGACACCATAGAATCTGTCTTTAGTGAAATAAGCGTTGCGAAGCTGATTGCAGAAGAATTAACCAAGTGAACGTCCCATCGAAAAAGAAGCTGGTATATGGGGGAGTAAAACGAGTTTTTCCTTCAAGGAATACCCTTTTTGGGCGTTCAACACTGAGGCATCTACGTAAAAAGGTGCTAAAAAATCCTTTATTTTATCCCTCGCCTCTTAACCTCGATAGTGAATCTAGTAGATCGATCTTTTTGCTCTCGCCTCAATTTAGCAGTTTACTCATTCGCTACCAAAGAATCGCCGCATCATCGGGTACATCTCCATCATTTGCTCTGACGCTATATCCTCATACAACCGGTACGCAATGCTGACCGCGAGCAGTAAACCCGTCCCGGAAGCCTGACCAAGTGTCCCAAACATATCAGAAACCACGGCCAACGCACCCAAGAGAGCGCCACCCATAATTGCGATTTTGGGGATGTAGCCTTCCATCATTCGTTCTATCGTTGCCGGATTTCTGCGATGGCCCGGTATTTGGAGCCCTGAACGGTATATCTGGCCTGCCACATCCTTGGATCCCATACCCGTCGTATTGATCCAGAACAGCGCGAAAATCATGCCGCCTACGATCATGAATGCAAGGTCAATAATCAATCTGAGGGCAATTTGCCACCCTGCAACGTTCGGATACGAGGCATGCACCAGTGTCGGGAACCAGTCCCAAGGGCTATAAATAGGATCAAGATAATACATCAAGCCTGAAACCGCACTGTTTCCTTCATACGTTCCAAAGATAGTAATGCCACGAGCATAAAACAGCCTTCCAAATCCCTGTATGCTCGCCTGTAACGCTCTTACGAGAATCATGGGCAGTACACTTGCGTATAAAAGCTTAATGGGAAACCTGCCACGGGCACCTCGTGCCATAGAATGTGCCAGGGGGATCTCTAACCGTGTACTCTCAAGGTATACCACGAGGAAAAATATCCCGATCGTTGAGAACAGTGCTATTAATTGATGCTGGAAAAGGAACGTTATTCCTCCCTCCAATATCTCGTACAGCGATACCTTCTGCGCTATTTCGATCCACCGCGGAATGACACCCACGGCCCAGCCGCTTTCATCAGGAACCCAATTGATCAATCCGGTAATTATCTGTTGGGAGACGCCCGCGATGATGAACAATGACACGCCTGAGCCGATCCCCCATTTGGATACGACCTCATCCATGAAGTAGATGAGCATACCGCCGATGAAGATCTGAATGAAGAGTACGAATCTGATGAGCTCTAAGGATACACCAAGGAGGTCCGCTATCTCCTGGCTCGGCACATAAAAGCCGACAACGTAGGTCAGGCTAATGAGCACGGAAAAGGCTACAACGAGCAATTTCTGTACGTTTTGATAAAACGCCTGGTCTCGCGCGTCGCTCAAGTTCAATTTTACTATACCCGCACCGACCAGAAGCTGTAAGACAATCGAAGCGTCGACAATGGGCATAATGCCAAGAGCAGTCAGCGAGAATCGTTCACCTGCAAATATCGCACGCCACCTGCCAAAAAGGTCCAATGATTCGGGAGACAGCCCGAAGAGCGGCACATTACCAAGCGCAAAAAAGAGGATGAGTATACCGAGCGTCCAGCCCAACTTCGCTTTAAAATGAATATGCCACCCAGGGCGTTCAACCATGGGGAATTTACCCAAAACGGACGTTAAGGCATCTTTAAAGTTTATCTCGGTCATCTAAGCAACACTCACTCATACCTCGCTTATTACTTCTACACACCCACCTGCACGTTCTATCTTTTCCTGCGCGGTTTTTGATATGCTGTCCGCTTTGAGATTCAGCTTCTTCGTTACGGTACCCTTGCCCAATATCTTGTCTATCCCAAGTTCATGAGTATCAAGATAAATGTCATCGCCTTTCTTCTCCGCCTTTCCCTCCCCTATCAGCTGCTCCAGCATCTCTTCCAGCTCACCCACGTTCACTGTCTTATCGACGCTACGACCATAGCGATACGTAGGAGAGGCGTGTCTTCCTTTAATTATGCCCCGTTGCAAAGACCTGACCATGTGATGATCGTATGCGCCGGCATTACCAACGCCACCTCTGCTCCCTTTTCCTCTCCTCTTCTTATGTGAGCCACCGCCGCAGGTTCTGGTTCCTCTTATTCTCTTTATCCTCTTCTTCATGGTACACCGCAGACCCTCATCTATATCCTACCAGCAGTTTAAAAGCATGGCTTATATAACTTTAACCTTTTATACCTATACCACACCAATAGTATAATTTGCCCTGTATTTTTAAAAAATTGGAGTATTGAGAGGAAGATGATGAAGGTAGACATAAAAATAGAGAATGTCGTAGCAAACGCTCGGATTGCTGATAGCCTCAATCTGGAATATATCGAAGCGAAGTTAGAGGATGCAATGTTCACGAAAAAGAAATTCCCTGGCTTGGTCTATAGGACAAGGGATCCAAAATCCGCTTTTCTCATCTTTCGATCCGGGAAAGTGGTGTGTACCGGGTCGAAGACCGAAGCAGGAGTTCGGAAAGTAATCGATATGCTCGCTGCCGCCCTGAGAGGCATCGGTGTAAAAGTGGAGGAGCATCCCGAGTTTAAGGTGCAAAATATCGTTGCGTCTGCGAATCTTGGAAAAGAACTCAATCTCGGCGCCATCGTGATAGGTTTGGAGCTTGAAGGCATGGAGTACGAGCCCGAAGTTTTTCCAGGATTAGTCTATCGAATTGATGACCCGAAGAGCGCTATATTGATTTTCAGTTCGGGACGGTTAGTCATCACCGGCGGGAAGACCATGGAGGATTGTCAAAGGTCAGTCAAGGTCTTACTTGATAAATTGACCGAGTTAGAATTGATTTGACGCTGAAGATATATTACAACGCTTCCAACCGGAGCACGAAAAATTAGAATAGAAAAAGGAGGGGAGTAGATTAGGTTAACCTCTTTAAATGAGCATCTCTTTCAGACTTTCGATATTGAACTGAGTATTTGCGCAGCCATTCTTTGTCAACGGAACCCCTCTAACAGCAAGTCCTTTCGATTCTGCTACCCCAATTCCCAACTTTATCTCTTCCGGGCACGCAATACCCGACATGGCATCGCAATTCATACGTTCGAAAATATTCTTTATACAAGATCCTCCGGGCAAAATGAATACGGAATATCCTTTTTCTTCGGCGAGCTCTGTTGCTTGATTTACCAAGCAATCGGTTGAGCAGCGGTTGCAGAAATACGAAGAAATGCCGGGATCAAAATCCGCTTTGCATCGCCAGTCCATGTATTTTCTGGAGCAGTGGGGTATCAGCAATATTTTTTCTTTTGCATTCTTGAAATTCTCCTCGTGAAGCAGATTTTTAATCTGAAGATCCACTAAGTCTTCAACGATAGAGAGTGCATCTTCCAATTGGATGCCGAGGATTTTATCGACCCTAAATTTTCTCACACTGCGCTTGGAGAACGCACCCAATTTCTTGTGCAATTGCCGCTTATCCACCACTTTGGCGAGATCTTTGAAGAATCCTCGCGGGAGTCGCGTCAAATCATAGTTGAACGAATATGGCATGAATTCATATCAGAGTTGTTCGGTATTAAAAGTTCTCATCAATGCGTGCAGATCGATTTCGATGATGACTAGATGAATAATGTTGATCGTACATCGCTAGGTAATTATGATGATAGCTGCTCCGCACCGGGGACACTCATTCTCTGTGGTGAGGTGATTACTAACCACATCAAATCCCAACCGCTCGATGAGCAGTTCGCCGCATTTCGGGCAATATGTATTCTCATAGCGATGCTCCGGTACATTCCCGATATAGACGTAGTTCAGGCCCTCCGCTCTTCCGATTGCCCACACATGCTCCAGGAGTTCAACCGGGGTTCGTCCGTTACAAAGTCCAACTTCAAGCGACTTATACGCTGGATAATACTGAGTTACGTGCCACGGTGTATCTTCCCCTACCTCGTTTTTGATTCTCGATGCGATGG
This sequence comes from uncultured Halobacteria archaeon, assembly GCA_964400255.1. Taxonomy (GTDB): domain Archaea; phylum Halobacteriota; class Syntropharchaeia; order Alkanophagales; family Methanospirareceae; genus JACGMN01. The sequence goes on along the minus strand of CAYNTR010000004.1, from coordinate 23,223 downwards.
CTCGCAAGCATTCCGCATCGTCATTGACTCCGGGTATAATGAGTGTCGTGAGTTCAATGTGCACGCCCTTTCGCTTTGCTTCTGCTATATTCCGCCATACCTTTTCAACATCTACACCACAATAGGTCTTCACCGTTTCCTCACAGCCCTTTATATCCACATTCATCGCATCTAACCCATGCTCCACCAGCAACCTAAGGGCATCTGAACTCATATAGCCATTCGTCACGTAGGTGTTATAGTAGCCCGCCTTTCTAGCGAGTGAAAAGACATCAAGCGCGTATTCGAGAAGTAGTGTGGGCTCGTTAAAGGATATAGAAGTGCCCTGACACCCCAGTTCTCTCACGAGCTGCACGAGCCGCTCTGGCGAGATATAATTACAAACTTTTTGGGAAAAAGTTTGATCAAAAAAATCAAGAGGAGGAACGGATTTACTAATCTCCCAATTCTGACACCACGGGCAGGCGAAATTACAGCCGTAACTGCCTACGGTCAATGCTTTGGTGCTCGGGAAGAAATGGAAAAACGGTTTCTTTTCTATTGGATTCGCACTGATAGACGAGATATCACCGTATTCGAGCGTGTACAGTTTTCCATCGATGTTTATTCGTGTTTTACAGAATCCCAGCTTGCCTACTGCAATAACGCAGAACCGTTCGCAGGTTCTGCATCTCACCTTGTCACCTTCATGCTCGTATAACAACGCTTCTCGTACACAATTCGCGCTTATCATCACTCGATTAAACTTTTTAAAACCTGTAGTAGTTAATACACATAAAAATTACAGAAAAGAGTGAAAAAGAGGGAAGTGCTGTGAAAATGACAAAACGAATTATTCCGTGTCTGGATACAACGCTCGATGAGCAGGGCAGAGCAGTGGTGGTAAAAGGGATAGAATTTGAGAACCTCAAGTATGCCGGCGATCCTGTTGAACTCGCTAAGAACTACGATGCGCAGGGCGCCGATGAGCTCGTCTTCCTCGACATATCCGCATCCTACGAGGGGCGGGAGACGATGATCTCAATGGTCGAGCAGATAGCAGATAACGTGTCTATTCCGTTGGCCGTCGGTGGCGGGATAAAGAGCATCGAGGATTTCGAGAAGGTTTTCGCTGCAGGCGCGGATAATGTAGGGGTAAATACAGCCGCAGTGAAGAATCCTGAGCTGATCAAAGAAGCTACTGAGCGATTCGGCAAACGTGTTGTCGTTGCCATTGACTGCAAACGGAAGTTCGAGGACGTAGAGGGCAAGATACCCGTACAGCTGGAAGATGGCACCGAGGCGTGGTACGATGTCGTCATTTACGGTGGTCGCGAGTACGTGGGACTTGACGCGATCGCATGGGCGAAGCAGGTAGAAGCACTTGGCGCTGCTGAGATATTGCTGACGTCAAAAGATCGAGATGGAACAAAGGATGGCTATGACATTCCGATTACCAGAGCGATTGCTGAGGCTGTGGACATTCCTGTGATTGCATCTGGTGGTGCGGGGAATATCGAGCACATGTACGAAGCTTTTGTGAATGGCGCGGATGCATGCCTCGCAGCAAGTATCTTTCATTACAATAAGTATACGGTCGGTGAGATCAAGGAGTATTTGAGGGAAAAGGGGATCTCTATATAGCCCTGATGCACATCCTGAAGCAGATTCGAGATTTTTTTGTAACCATACGCTGAGTCTATCTGTGGGGCTGACAACAAACATAAGACCCATTTGAATGATTGCATTCCAATGGTAGTACAAAAAATCAGCTTTCTGTAATTTTACATTTAAATAGAACCATCCTATCAAGCTATACACTCACTTTTGAACCAACGTAAAAGCTAAGACATATGCACTACATCATTGCAGAAAAGGGGACAACGGCAAAACGAATCGCTGCTATTCTATCAGAGGGTAAAGCGAAAAAACGAAAGATAGGGCATATAGACGCGTATGAGTTCGACGGCAAAGTCGTTGTCGGACTCAGTGGCCATGTCTTCCAGCTTGACTTCCCCTCGACCTACAATAACTGGAGCAAGATCGATCCGTATAAGCTGATTGACGCCAAAATCGTTGCCATTGCACTGAAAAAGACGATTGTTAACGCACTGGAACAGATCGCAAAAGATGCTGAGACGATTACCATCGCTACTGACTACGACCGCGAAGGCGAGCTAATCGGCGTTGAAGCACTCCGAGTGATAAAAAAGACGAAGCCCAACCTGCCTATTAACCGGATGCGATACAGTGCACTAACCGAGCAAGCGATAAAAGAGAGCTTTGCGGCACGGAGCGATGTCGATTACAACCTCGCGGCATCAGCCGAAGCGAGAGGGATCATCGACCTGATCTGGGGCGCAGCACTGACGCGGTTCATTTCCCTATCGGCAAATCGGCTGGGTGAAGAGTTCTTCTCGGTTGGACGTGTCCAGTCACCCACACTGGCACTCTTAGTGGATAAGGAGAAGGAAATCCAGAATTTCGTACCCCGTAACTATTGGGAACTGCATGCGCAGGTAATGACGGAAAAGGGCGAGCGTTTCGAGGTCACCCATGAAACCGATAAATTCTGGGATAAGGACGAAGCAGAAGCGATAAAATCGAGCATCGAAGCAGCTCAGGAAGGCCGGGTTTGTGCGGTGACGACGCTTGTGAAGACTGAGAAACCACCGACACCGTTTGATACCACGAATTTTATTCGCGCGGCATCGCTCGTTGGATACGCGCCAAAGAGGGCAATGAATATCGCTGAGAGCTTATATCTGCAAGGGTTCATCTCCTATCATCGTACGGATAATACCACGTATCCCGAAACGCTTGATTTAAAGGAGCTGGTGAATCTGTTCCTCACACACGCCGAATTTGGCGCGTACGCGCTCCTCCTCTCGAAGAAGAAACAATTGAAGCCGACAGCCGGCAAAAAAAGAACCACAGACCATCCACCTATTCATCCCGTCTCAGAAGCAGCCCGCGAAACGATTGGCAAGGCAGAATGGAAGATCTACGAACTCGTGGTACGGCGGTTTTTAGCAACCCTCTCAGATGCTGCCAAATGGGAAGATACCGATGTGAAGATCGAGATAGCCGGAGAGATCTTGAAGGCGAAGGGCAGAGAATTGAAGGAAGAGGGTTTCCTCGCTATCTATCCCTATCAGAAAAGAGAGGAGCTCATCATCCCGAAGGTCAACGAGGGGGAGAAGGTACGCATCGAGCATATCGAGCTTGTGGAGAAGGAAACAAAGCCACCAAAACGGATTTCACAAGCAGGGCTCATCAAGAAGATGGAAGATTTGGGACTCGGTACGAAGAGCACACGACATGAGATCGTAGGTAAATTGTATGAACGGGCATACGTGCAAGATAATCCCGCAAAACCCACAGAAAAGGCAATCGCACTCATTGAGTCGTTAGAAAAATACGCGACACTCATCACGAAGCCGGAGATGACGAAAACGCTGGAGCAGGAGATGGACGATATACGAGAAGGGAAACGAAAGGAAAAAGCCGTGACGAATGATTCAAGAGATATGCTGCGAGAGGTGTTCACTGAGATGACGAAGAACAAGGAGGAGATTGCGAAATCGCTTAAAGAAGCGATGCGCGGCGGTGTACAAATAGGAACCTGCCCTGAATGCGGCTCTGAACTCTTTCTCGCCACCTCGCCACGTGGGAAGCGATTTGTCGGGTGCCAGAACTATCCGGCCTGCACCTTCTCGTTGCCGCTACCAAAAAGTGGTCGAGTACTGGTGACCCCTGATACCTGTGATACACACCCGTTCCTCTTCAAGTTGAAGATTATGAAGAGGGGTATGAAGCGGCCGTGGGATTTCGGCTGTCCCTATTGCAATTTCCTACAGTGGGAGAAGAACAATAGGAATACCGGCAAGGAATCATGAGGCGGGTTTGCCGCTGAAATTGAAGCGTCTTCGTGGTTCGATGGCATCAATCAGTTCGTCCGTAATTTAGGGGGATTCTACTGGATGAACGTTCTTAGAATGGTAAACGCGGAGAGATAAGACCGTGGAGATGTAGTCATAACGGATGGTGAGATTGACATATTCATAAATAGATGGTTTTTATAAGGGGGGCCTCATAATAAGGATTGGAACTGAAATGAAGGAGAAGCTGTTTCAAGAAGAGGTGCAGTATTTCAACTGCGAGTTTTCTGAGGTCATCGAGCAAAAATTGCAGGAATGCCAGAACGAGATCTTGTACGATGCGCTGAACTACATAAAGGATACCGGCGGAAAGAGGCTACGTCCGATTATATGCTTTCTCTCGGCTGAGGCCGTAGGTGGTTCCCGGGAAAAAGCGGTATTCACCGCAATCGCGATTGAACTCCTCCACAACGCTTCTCTCGTTCATGATGATATTATCGATGATAATTACATACGCAGGAAGAATCCATCTAATCCCGCGAGGTATGGTGAAAAAAAGGCGATCATTATCGGTGATCTCTTGTTTGGCCTTTCCTGCGAGATGCTTGCACGATGTGGCGTGCCAGAAGTGGTGAGCTTGGTCTCGAATGCGGTTTCTGATATCGCTCAAGGGCAGTATCTGGAGTTCACGTTACGAAACTTGCAAGAGGCCACCGAGCAATCGTACATGGAGGTCGCTGAGCTGAAGACTGCGGCCACCTTTAGGGCGAGTGCAGAAGCAGGTTCTATGCTCGGGGGTGGCAGCCCTGCAGAAATCGAGAAGCTCCGTCTCTATGGTAAAAATTTAGGGATTGCATTTCAGATTCAAGATGATATTTTGGATATCTGCGGTGACCCTTCGAGAACAGGAAAACCGGTAGGGTTGGACATAAAAAATGGTGATAGGACACTGCTTGTCATTCACGCCTTGGATCATTCGAACCCGCCGGACAAGGAGTATATCAAAGCGTTGTTGGCTCGCGATAGCAATCTCGCCAGTTTTGACATTGAGCGGGTGAGGAGGATTCTGGTAGATGCGGGCTCAATTGATTACGCACTGCAGCTTGCTGAAACGTTCGTAGAAACTGCGAAAACGTGCATCGCAGGACTTGAAGATTCGGAAGCGAAGCAAAAGCTGCAATTCATTGCTGACTTTTCGATGGAACGCATAAAAAATCACGTTTCTAATGCTTTTGAACTAGTAATGAGTTCTTCGCGATGAGGACTCGGTACAACTGTCGCGTATAACTACAAATAACAGTGGCAACCTTCTCTCCACCCACCCCCGAACCACCTGCCATTAACGGTCCCTTCTCAGTTATCGTTTATATACGCTCCCGAATTCAATTACCAGAGCCTGTCTCCGTTCCGTTTGTTTTATGCGTATCGTCGAAGGCTCCACAAGCAATGCTCATGGCTTGGGGGGTACACTACAACCATTTTTCGCGATGAAGCATGTGATGGCAGAGTTATCGGAAAAAATCGAAAGCTTTTTATGTTGCTACTCAAAACGTTCATTCCATGAGTGCGGATATATTGTTGTTGTCGGCCCTTGCGGGTATCGCGGTAGTATTCGCTCTGGGTGTTTTGGTGAGCAAAGACAATTTTTACTCAGCTCTCTTCATGTCGGTAACGCTGGTTTTTGTCGCGACTATTTACGCTCTTTTTAGTCTCCAGCCGGTCTTCGTTTTGATCGTGTTCATATTTGTCGGCGCGATTGGTATCGTTACGGTGGCACTAGCAGCAACGTACAGATCTCCTCCTGAACGGCAAGTTTCAAGCTCGTGGATACTGCCCGTAGTGGTAGCCGCTGGTGTTATAGCCTTTGCCTTTGTATATCCCGTGTTCACACAGCAACCGGTGACATCCAGCACGATTGGATTTGAACTCGCACAATTTCTACCAATTACCGAATACCTGCTCATTATTGTGTTTCTGATAGCATTGGTTGTCCTCTTGCTGTTATCCGTCTTGAAAATAGGAGTAGGGGGGAGAAGTTGAATGGCTACAATTGATCTGATGAGTATATCTGTAATCTATGCCACGTCGTTTGCGATCTTATTGGTAGGGTATCTTGCAGCGATTTCGAGTAAAGATGTGATCAGACTTCTGATATCGTTGGAAATGATGTTTGGTGCGGTGTTTATGGCTTTGATTCCGCTCTTTTCCGTTACTCAACTTGCTAATACCGCATTCGGCATCGCAATAATCACGATCTTCGCGAGCAGCGGCGAACTGTTGGTTTTAATCTCCGCGATTTCTATTCTTGACCGACAGAAAAAGGACATTCATACAAAGGTTGTGAAGATAGGAGGTGACCGCGTATGATGATGTTGTACTTTTTGCTCTTGCCCTTACTTGCAGCATTTTTAGCACCGCTGTTAAAACCAAAAGCCGCAACGTATCTTACAGCTCTGTTCTTTTTGGCGCCCTTTTTCGCGATAATCTCCTGCATGTTCTGGGGCTGTCCCCCGGAAATAAAAATAATGGATTTTTCTCCACCGATCGGTGAGATTTACCTCAATTTTGACTTTATCGCCCACGCGTTTGGGCTCACTATCTGTATTGTGTCTGCAATGGTTGCTCTTTTCGCGCTCCCCTATATGCAGCACCGGTTTGAAGAGATGGAGCTGAGCGTTGAGAGCGAGTTCAGGAGATACATATTCCTCTACGATCTCTATGCTGCAGCGATGTTATGGCTCGTGTACAGTGGCAATCTCATTCTCCTGTACATTTTCCTAGAAATCGCTTTGATTACCGCGTTCCTCCTTATCTACTTCTATGGCTACGGCAATAGGAGATGGGTGGGCCAATTATACCTGATTTGGAGTTTAATTGCTGGTGTGCTTACCCTAGCAGGATTTCTCATCATCGGGATTAATAACGACACCATGGCACTCAATGTACTATTGAAGGGCGGTACCGTTGGCTTGATCGCATGGGGGTTCATCTTCTTTGGCATGGTGATCGAGCTTCCGGTCTTAGGGCCGCACGTATGGCTTCCCTGGGCACATGCAGAGGCTCCTACTCCACTCAGTGCATTGCTAAGCCCCTTAACCGTGGGTCTTGCAGGATACGTTCTTTTGAGGATAGCGCTTATAGATTACTCGTTTTTTGTAAACTATCGGTTCTACATACTTGGGTATGCACTTCTTTCCAGCATTTACGCTGGTTTCTCGGTCTTCAAGCAAACGGATTTCAAGCGGCTATTAGCGTATTCCACAGTATCACAGATGGGATACATATTGGCAGCGCTCTGTCTTGGGCCGTTCGGATTGATCGGCGTGGTCATCCAGTACATGTCCCATGCTTTCGGTAAGTCAATCTTGTTTTCGAGCGCTGGTGGCATTATCGCCGTTCATCATGGATTACGAGACCTGAGGAAGATGGGGGGATTGCATGATTCCATCCCGCCAATTTCAAATGCTGCGGTAATGGGATTCTTGAATCTCGGCGGGGTATTGACCATAGGCATGATCGGGGAATTCTTCATATTGCGAGGCGCTGTAGAGACGTTCCTCAAACCTGAATCTCCCGCTTATCTTGGATGGACTGGGGGTTTACCAATAATCCTGGCTATGATAGCCATGTTCATCCTCTCGGTATGGTACGGCTTCTACACGATACGGCGGGTATTCTATGGCAAGCCAAAAGACACAACACGGAAAGAGATAAGTCGCTACCTGTACGTCCCGCTCTTTATCATCGGTATCGTTTCCGTCTTGCTTGTCTTCCCACCACTGGCAACAGTCTTAATTCCTGGACTTAAATCCGTTATCTGGCCACTAATGGAGAGTCAAATAGCATCTGGCATTATAGGAGGTGTTTTACCATGAATGGATATGAATGGATTATCTTCCTCTTACTGTTCCTGATGCCGGTGATCAGTAGTGTTCCTATAGCATTAGCGTACAAGAGCAAAGAATGGACCGCGAAGCTCCCCTATCTTTCGGTTTTAGGTATTTTCGTTTCGGTACTAGCGAGCCTTTATATTCTCTTCACATTCCCGGAGCAACAATACGCGTACCCGTGGATTCCCGAGCTTGGGATTAACATCGTTCTCATCACCGATTATTTGAGCAGGTACATGGGCGTTATTACTGCCGTTATAGCGTTTTTCATCGCTATTTACGGTCTGGATTACATGAAAGGTGATTACAGGCCGAGTTGGTACTGGTTCTTCTTCAATCTCTTTACGGCATCGATGCTCCTCGTGGTGTATAGCGATAACCTGTTCTTGCTCTTCGTCGGTTGGGAAGGTTTAGGAGCAGCTTCGTGGGGGTTAATCGGACATTGGTTCCGTGATGACGATGATATCGCGTATGTTGGTAAGGAGGGGAGAGCAGTAGGGCCGCTGCCGTTGCACTGGCCGCCGAGCTTCGGCGGGTGGCGTGCAATCTCAACGATACGATTTGGCGATGTCCCGATGTTTTTGGCGCTGGCGGCGATATGGGCATTAGCAGTTGATAAGGCTGGCAACCCCACTCTTAATATATCGGAGATTGCATGGGGGGGTCTCTTTGAAACGATTGGCGCTGCGGGAACGATAATTCTGTTCCTCTGTTTACTTATGGGTCTGTTCACCAAGTCTGCACAGGTGCCCTTCAGTGAGTGGCTGATGACGGCAATGACAGGCCCCACAACCGTAAGTGCACTCTTGCACAGTGCAACCATGGTGGCTGCAGGAGCATTTGTGTTTATCAAACTGACCTGGTATATTCAACCGTGGACGCTGCACCATGTGGCGGGGCTTGAGTATGTGTACTTGCTCGTGCTCTTCGTTGGGCTGTTATCAGGGTTATACGGTGCGCTTTCGGGATCGGGAATGCTTGAACGAAAGGTTCTGCTGGCGGCATCTACCATGTCCAGTATTGGATTGATGTTCGCTGCGGCAGCTGCTTCGTTCTGGGTTGATGTTGAAATAGAGCACATGAATTTTGCGGTTCTTGTCGCATTCTGGTATATGGCGGTGCATGCATTTGCAAAAGCGAGTTTATTCCTTGTCAGCGGTCATTTGATCCATGCGACACACAGCAGGTTCTTGGGTGGTGGGCTCGAGTTCGGGAAGAAGATGATACCCGCATTTATCGTTACGATCATCGCAACCACCTTCCTGGTAGGCATACCGCCTCTTACGTCTTACTGGGTAAAATCCGCGATGGACGAGGTCATGGAGCACCTCTTCCATGAGGTTGGGTATTTACCTCTCATCCTGCTTGTCCTCACATCGGTGGTTTATTCCGCGATTATGGCGAAATTCCTCAGCTTGAACTTCATTAAAGGCGAGAAACCGCACCACGAGCATACCGAAGGTGGAGGATTGATGAAGTTGGGTTATTCGCTGATGGTTTCCGTGCTCTTTCTCTTGCTCTACATCATCTCCACGAGTGAAGCAACCCACGAATTCGTGGCTGCAGGAGCAGTGTTTAAGGACGGCACGGTTACCATCTCCTTTGCCGTTGGTATGCTGGCGTTCGTTGCATTTGTGGTTGCGCTTGCTAAACCACAGATACGCAGCCTTTCAAGGCTCGGCACGTTCTTCGGCGACCGGATGTATCTCCCCTTCGTAAACGATTATATCTTCCCCAAAACGGGCTTCTTCATCTCTCGCATTGTCCAGAACTACGGAAACGCGGGGATCGATGGATTCTTCAATACCAAGGTGATACCAATGTTCTTCGGCGGAATTTCAAAGAGGATTAGAAGTATCCAGACAGGATATCTGAGCAGGTATGTCAGCATTGTTCTCGGTCTCGTACTGGTTATTCTTGTATTAGCCTCGATAGGAGGTATGCTGGTATGATAGAAGTATCAACGCCAATGATGTTGATGTTTGGCGCGTTAGTAATTTTAACGCTGTGCTCAGTTTTTTCCGTTAAGTACCGCAATTTAGGATTACTTGGAGCGATCGTTGCAATTATACTCGGTTTTGCCGCGGTTACACTCTCATCCCCAAATCTTATCTATTACAGTGGATTTGTGTTAGCAATAAGCATTATCAACCTGGCCTCACTTAAAACGATACGGACCGTGATTCAAGGCGTGGACTATGGGTTGGTGGGGTTAATGGCACTTGCAACCCTGTACATCTTTACCACACAAGACCTCGCCATGATTCTGGCAGCGTTTGTACTCGTATCCGTGCCGACGTATATTTTAGTCATGGTGCGAGAAGGGAGCGCAAACGTAGAGGTTGGCATCAAGTATATTACCTTTATGGTGTTGGCTACGATTCTGTTTTTAATTGGTGCCATCACCCTCGCGTACACACAAAACGCGTTTAACGGCCATCTCTACATACTTGGCTATGTGATGCTCGTATTGGGATTGAGCATTGAAGTGGGTGTTGCACCGCTACACGAATGGGTTCCTGACGTGTTCTCAAGTGCGGATCCTATTCCACTGTCCGTCATTGCTTCGATCGCAAAAATTGTTCCTTTTGTTATTGCATTGCGAATACTGATGAGCACTGCTAATTCTCTGACCGTCTCAATAACCCTTTTTACCGCGGTGTTGGCCGCGATATCGATGTTCACCGGTAATATCGGTGCTTTGACATCAAAAGAGCCGGGAAGAGTTCTCGGGTATTCTACCGTGGCGAACATGGGCTATGTGCTCGCATGCCTCGTAGTGGTTATCAAGCCGGAGTTCTTCTATTTCGCGTTGACCGGGGCGTTACTCATGTTGTTTGGCAATGCAGCGGGTAAAATAGGCTTCTTCAATGCGATTAAGAGCAAAGGTGCGTACTCACCGCTGATGTACCTGCTTGCTTTCTCCTTCATCGGTCTCCCGCCACTTATGGGATTCTGGGGGAAGCTCTTCATTCTCTTCTCGCTGGTCAAAGCTGAATATATATGGCTTGTCGCGATCATGGTTATCAATTCAGCAATATCAGTTCCGTATTATCTGCGGCTCGCACGGGAACTCGGCGTTGGCTGGAAAGCGAATCTCACCAACTACATTTGCGTCGCCGCCGTCATTATAATCTTTATTACGTTCTTGCCCGATTGGTTCTTTAGAGGTGTGGAGGTCATTGCGCAAGCGATAAGTATAGCGCTATAATAGAGGAGAAAATCAAAAATGATAGAAAATGTGCTGATAATCGGCGTCCTGATCGTTGTGTGCGTGCTGGTAGATCTCATTCTGCTCCTGCTCGTAAAAGTATTGCCGCGGTATAACCTTACGGAGATAAAGACGATGCGGTGGGAAGCGGGAAACCCGCCCCTGAAGTTCCCGAAATATACACTGCCGATGCAGTATTTCGGGTATATGTACCTGTTTATGGCCGTGGAACCAATTGTTGTTATTCTACTCCTGTTCTCAGCATTCCCAAGTATGAGCTTTACCATACTGCTACTGCTTGCACTCGTACTCATCCTGCCCGCACTCTATGTGGGCTATGCGATAACGCTTGAAATGGCGGAGGCAAGAAGCTAAGACAAAATATGAAAACGTTTGAGATAGAGAGGTGACGTGAAAAAAATGGAAAACCCGAATGCACATCTAGATTTCCTCGAGTCAGGACCCCTTGCACCGTTCAAGAAATGGTCGGCGAAGTGGAGTTTGTGGCCTTGCCATTTCATTACCTCGTGCTGCGGCGTGGAACTTGCCCATGCGTTTGCATGCGGCTACGATGGAGAGCGCCTGGGCACGTTGAACCTTGGCATTGCACGGCAGTCGAACTTTATCATTATAGAGGGAACGATCACGCGGAAGATGGCACGCGCATTGCAATTCGTGTACGGCCAGATGCCCGACCCGAAGTTTGTGAACGTAATTGGTGCCTGCGGTGAGCGCGGTGGGATATTCTGGAACAGCTACAATATCACGCATCCCTCCGATATCGTTCCGGTAGATTTCTTTGTCCCTGGCTGTCCGATAACTCCTGAAGGCCTGTTGCGTGGTGTGCGAGCACTCCAAGATAAGATAATGGGTGTCGACAAAACGACGATTGAATATAACAAAGTGGAGCTGCCATTCAAAGAGCAGCTGGAAGAGCGAATGGTGCCCACATCGCCAAAGAACTTTGCTCCTACTCCTGAGATTAAGGTGGACGTCAAAAGACTAGTGGACTGGGACTTCGGGAAAGCGTTAGTGGAGACGCTCAAGAAAGAACTCAAAGGTCTTTTTGATTCAATAACGATTACTGGCGTGAACCGTATTGCTATCAAAACAACGCCAAAGAACTTGAAGGAGGTTGCGCGGTTACTCAGGAACCATATGCAACTGGATCATGTGAAGAGCGTGAATGTAATAGATGTACCGCATGAGCGAAAGTACGTGATTGAGTATATGGTTTCAAGCTACAGCGATGAGGCGCTGATGCCGGTTCTCGTCATTGTTTTCACGGAGATCGGCGTAAAGAACCCGAAGATTCAAAGCCTTGCGTCTATTTGGGAAAGTGCGAATTATTCTGAACGTGAAATGCATGAATTCTTTGGGGTCTGGTATGACGGGAACGACTGGATGGGAAAGAAGTTCCTCCTGGCCCCTGATACCCCTGATCTCCCGTTAAGAAAGGAATTCAAGCTTCCTGAGGAGCGCTACGTCTTTGAGAAGGATGTAGAGCCCGAGTTTATGGTTCCTATTGAGCCTCCAAAGGACCTGTACACCCCCATTTGGCAAGAATTCATGGATATAGCGCATGAGAGTGACGAGATGGTGGTCCCCATAGGCCCGCACCATGCAGGAAGCGGCCATCTGAGGGTAACGTTTAGGATAAAGGGCGACCGAATCGTGGATGCTATTCCCGAACCCGGGTTTGTGCACCGATCAATGGAGAAGCTTGCGGAGACCAAGCTGTATATCCAGAATATTCCGTTATTTGAGCGGTTAGCGATCAATGACCCCGCAAACATGAACTTAGCGTATGTCCGTGCGGTCGAGCACGCGCTGAACATAGAAGCCCCGGAACGGGCGAAGTATTTACGAACGATTATGGCTGAACTCTCACGGATAGAAGCATTCTACTACGACTCAGGGATTTTTTCACTGTTCTTTGGGCATACCACCGGGTTCATGTATTGCATGGCAATCAGGGAGATGATCATCGAGGCACTGATGCGAATTTCCGGTTCGCGAAGCGGCCCGTCATTCATCGTTCCCGGCGGGTTACGGCGAGACATCTCGGATGACGTGCTCGATTTGATCGATAACCTGACGTTTGCCCTGTCGAAGCGGATGAAGAAGTTTGAGAGCATCTTTGTGTACAATCCAGTGACGATAGCGCGAGCCAAAGGAGTAGGTGTGCTCACGAAGGAAGATGCGATTCGCCTCGGTATGGTCGGACCGTTCCTGAGGGCTTCCGGTGTGAATTACGATGTCAGAAAGATAGCGCCGTATGATGCGTACGATAAGCTCGAATTTGAAGTCACGACGGGCGACGATGGCGATTGTCTCGGGAGATTCCTCGGTAGGCTGGAGGAAATAAAGGAAAGCGTAAAAATACTCAAGCAGGCGGTTGATGCGGTAAAAGGGATACGAGGCCCGATTTTGAGCGACGATATCCTCGGTGAATATAAAGAGGCATCGAGCGATATCAAGGGTAATTTCTTCAGAGTCTTTGGTAACCTCGTACTGCCGAAAGGTGAATGGACGACGATTACCGAAGCAGCCCGAGGAACAACGTTATTTACGCTTATCAGCGATGGTGAATCAAATGTTCCGTACCGTGTGCGGGTCGTCAGTCCCTGCTGGATGAACTTACGCGGCTTCATGGAGGCGGTGAAGGGTGAACATTATGCGGACTTCTGGGCGGTTTATGGTAGTTTTGGGTATTTCCCACCGGAGGCTGATAGGTAGGTAGGTGAGGTGATGAAAAATGATTGACATAAGCGGTCTCATAAGCACGATAATGAACAACTCGGTGGATATCCCCCTACTCTACGTAATCTATGAGTTCTTGCTTGAGATACCGGTAATAGGGGGTATCGTTAAATTCCTCTTCAGTATTCTCCCGATATCCGGGGTTCCAATCATCCGGCTTCTTATCGGTTTTGTCCTTTGGAAGCCCATGTGGATTTTACTGATCATACCCGGGTTTGCGACGTTGGGCACCATGCTCCTCATTTTACCCTGGCTGGAACGGAAACTCGTCGGACGAATGCAATGGCGGGTCGGCCCGCGTGAGATTGCACCGCGGACGAGAGGAAGCATTCAATTGCTTGCGGATTCGCTCCGATTCCTCTGCCAGGAGGTGATCATCCATAAGGAGGCACACAAACTGTATTTCTTGCAGTTCCCGTTCCTGTATTTCCTGCCTGTGCTCCTGCCACTTTTGTTTATTAATGCGGGAGCCGTCGGTCGTCCACTCGTTCCCATAGAGACACCGTACGCACTGCAGATAATGGTGGGATTGATCAGTTTGATGCCCGTGTTCATTATGGGTGTGGGTTGGGCGTCGAACAACCGGTTCGCGTTCATTGGCACGGTACGAGAGGCGTTCATGTATTTCGCCTACGAGATCCCGTTCATTATTGCGATTCTTGCAATGATCGTTCTGTATGGGACATCAAATACCATGGGGGTAGTAAACGCACAAAGCTCATGGTTGCACTGGGGCATTGTTCTCAACCCGCTGGCCGCATTCGTCTTCTTCGTTGGGACCGTCATGGCTACTGCTCGGTTGCCGTTTGAAATTCCCGAGGCGGATCAAGAGTTGGCTTTCGGACCGTTCATCGAGTATTCAGGTATTGCGTTCGGACTCGCGTACGTGATGGCCTATGAGAAGATGTACGTGCTCAGTGCGATCATGACGATGCTGTTCTTCGGTGGTGGCAGTGGACCGTTTATCCCCATCCTCAGTCCTTTACTAGGCGATCTAATGTCCGGTGTCTGGTTCGTGATTAAGACCTTGATAATTCTGCTGGTCATGGTGAACCTTCGTGGTGTGTATCCACGGTATCGGCTTGACCAAGCTTTGAAAATTGGATGGGGTGCGATCCTTATCTTTGCGATCGTTGCACTCTTGTGGTCAGTTGTATTAGGAGGATTACTATGAAGAAAGTAGCAACACCAGACTATACCGTAGCGGACAAGCTTAAGACTCACGTATCAGCACTGTCGACGGCGGCAAAGGAAGTGGTACTGCCGTTGAACATAACGACGCACTATCCCCGGGAACGGAAGCGGCAGCCCGAGTGTTTCCGAGGCTTTATGCTCTTCGATCCGGAGCGGTGCATCAATTGTTTCCAATGCTCGTTTGTTTGTCCCGCGAATGCGATCTGGATGAAAGAAGCCCCGAGTAATAGGTACTATCCCACTGTGGATCACGGTAAGTGCATTTACTGTCATTTCTGTGTTGACACCTGCCCGGGTGGCGCTTTGAGGACAACGAAGATTCATGACATTGCCTTCAGGACGATGGACGAGATGGTCGCAATGACTGAGGACATGATCGAGCCGCCGACAATCATTCGAGAGGATAAAGTCGTAGTGGACTACGTGATTGACCAAGAGGATCTCACGTTGAAACGGACGAAGGAAGTAGATGAGCTTCTTCCTGATATTCCAGAATCACAAGGAGTACCCATGGTGAGTGTCTGCGTCGACCGAGGGAGCTGCATTGCGTGCAAGGTCTGCGATCATGTGTGCGAGAGTGGCGCGGTTTCCTCGATAAAAGATGAAGAGAACATGGTCGTCAAGATGGCGATCGATTCAGAGAAGTGCACCGGTTGTGGCTTATGTGTTAAAGAATGCTCAATGCAAATTTTAAGGCTTGTAAGGAGGGAATGAACGTGGCAACAGAACCAGAAGCGGGAAAAGGCGAATCGACCTGGGAAGTGAAGATACCAGAGAAGAAGTTGAAGGATCGATTATTTTTTGAGAATCTCAAAGCTATTGTTATTGATACGCAGCTCTGTAGCCGGTGTTTGACCTGCGTCTCTATTTGCCCGAGTGAGTTATTGGTAAACGAAGAGGATATCGTAGATTTCCCTACTTTTGAGACGAAATGTCTCGACTGTGGCGCCTGTGTGCGGGTATGTCCGCGGTATGATTACAAGCCGAAGAGCGGCTTGGGCGAGTACATAGAGTTCACTGCGGGAAAGTCGAAGCGGTTCAAAGGCCAGGACGGTGCAATGGCGACTGAATTTATCATGTCGGCGATCGATATGGGACTGATCGACCGTGGCATATTTGTTGACCGCGATGAGCAATGGCGGACGGGTATTTTTCATGCTCGTAACCCTGAGCAGCTTCAATCACTGCCCTTAGGCGGGACGAAATACGTCTTTGCGGATGTCATACCCGCGTTGAAGAAGGCGGTGATGCTCACGAAGGTGGGTGTTGGTGTGGTTGGCACGCCCTGTATGGTCTCGGGGATCCGGAAACTGCAGGAAGAGTTCCCCGTTTTCAAAGAGAAGGTGAAACTCGTAATCGGATTATTCTGTACGGAGAATTTCCATTACCACGAGGTGTCGAAATACCTTGAAGAGAAGGGTGTTGATTTCTCGAAGCTCATTAAGACGGACATCATGAAGGGTAAGTTTGTTGCGACGATGACCGATGGCGAAGTGAAATTCAAGGTAAGTCAACTTTCGGGTATCCTTCCCAGTGGCTGCAACGTCTGCACTGACTTTACCGCGGTTGAAAGCGATGTGAGTGTCGGGAGCGTCGGCAGTGCACCGGGCTTTTCAACGGTGGTAGTGCGCACAGAAGCGGCGAAGAAGGTCTGGGATTACATAAAAAAGATGGGGAACGCGGAAGTTAGCGAAGGCACGGTGGGAGAATTGGATTATCTTATTGGCCACAAGAAGGAGCGAGAGAAGAACATCCCAAAGCCGTGAATAGGCGATAAGAACGTTCTTTAGATAAAAGGATGATAACAACCCCCTTAATACTTTGGGGGTGTAATATTTTATTGTGGCGGGTTAATGGTGGAGTTCACAATTACTTCGAGATCACTTTTATCCATCACTTCTTCGAGTTTCTGTCGAATATCTCGTCCAATTTCTGAACCCCTCTAGTTACTAACATCACTTAATATACCCCCATCCATCACAAACTTTACAGCGCGCTCCATAGATAGTGGGATCTATTCCTGTGTTGTCACAATATGGGCATTTATTTGTCCTATCTGGAGGAACACGGACCTTACCATCACAAACTTTACAGACTGCTCCATAGATGAAGGGATCTCTTCCTTTCCCCTTGCAATAGGCGCACTTTAGTTGTTTACTTGTAGGTTTTTTCTTCTTAGCTGGAGTCTTTTTGGTTTTTTCCTCTTCAATCGTTATCTTTATCGTTTTTGCCATTTCTATCCCTTTCGCCCTGCGCTTTTGTTGGTTTTACTGGTTCTTTTTTGCGGGTTTCTTTTTTTCGATCCCGAAGAACCTTTTATTGCTTCTTCCGCCGCGCTCATAGCCCCCATCACAGCAATTATAGGTTCCTCTCCAGGCACCTTTTTGGTACCACTTCCACTTAACAATTTCCTTGCTTTCCCCTTAGCCGTCTTCGGCCCTTTATTTGCCATACCACCTCTCCCCTATACCCATTCTTCCCATATAACTCTTTACCTTTAGTATCCAGGATATTTCCTACCCATCTAAACTTTTCGCTTTTGTTGCGCTTGTGAGCTTCTGTATCCACTCGCCAAAAGGAGCTTAGATACGATTATGGAAAAAATGCAGACATAAACCACTGTAACTAAAAATAACATTAACCCCAAAAATCCTAAAACATTCAAGGGCCAATGTTCTGGTATGAATATATTCGCAGATAAACCATCGAGCCATAATGCATTAGCTATAATAGTAAGACCACTGGCGATAATCAAACCATAAAATACTCCCCTAGCAGATCCTGCCACTTCTGCGGATTTATCAAGCTTTTCACCAGCTTTCATCACTTCAGGTATAGTAGAAGCTTCGTGCAATTTTTCGAGAGATTCCATAAATCTACCAATAGCTAAAATATATAGCCCAACATAGATACCAAGGATTGCACCAGTAGTTTGCATTATTGCCGAGGGAAGCCAACACGGATCTGCCATTTGTCCTTTGTTCAACACCCTGCTAACCCATCTGCCTTGATTCTATGAAAACGTTTCGCTTTTGTGGGGCAGTCAACTTGTTGGGGGTTGAGAAAAACTCCCCATTTAATCGCCTAGTAAGCCATCTTCTGTGCGCGATAGGATAATACGCCACGAATCGTCTTGTATCTCTTCTTCGTGCTCTTAGGATCGGTCTGTCGGGTAGTAATTCTCGAATGGATTGGTTGTCTTCGAGACCAAACATTCCCGCGGGAATGTTTTTGAACTCAAGAACAGAAGCATTTCCGTTCGTTAAGTTTGTGATAGCTCCTCCTTCATCTCATAGACTTTTCCGATATACGTTCCGTCAAGCAGGTAGACTTCCATCGTTTCTAACCGGAGCAGTTTCGAGGCTATAGGGCCGAGCAGTTCTCGGTTGGCGTTGTTAATCGCAACACCGCCACAGAGCTCGTTAAAGGCAGGCATGATGATGACCCAGGGTGGTGCGTTCTGGTTACTCAACTTCAGCTCGGGATATTGTTTCTTTACCGCCTCGTAATCGCACTGCACGCGGATCCACACGGGTTTCATGCTCGAATGCCGGGAGCTTGAACTTATCAATCGTATCCGCGGATGATTGTGCCCAATCAGGATGTACGGTGCGGTGAATACCTCTGGTGAAGGCCACGAATGCCCGTGCGTGTAGCCCACGTGATCAAAGAGAAATCCTTTGGTGGTTTTGACGTATATTTCGTGCTCCGGATTCCAATCTGGCTCTGTAACCTCCAGCAGCAGTCTGTCAATGTACCCGTCATGGTTCCCCTTTACGACGTAGACCGGCGCATACTCAGCGAGGCGTGCTAAGAAGAACGGCACCTCTTTGCGATCCGTATACAATATTTGTGGCACCGTATGTTTGACATCGCCCAACAGGATGATCACATCGGGCTCTGCAGCTTTAACGCATTTGACCGCGTGTTCGAGCACTTTTTCCGTTTGACTGCCGATATTAATGCCTTTCTGCCTGAACTCGGCTTCGATACCTAAATGGAGGTCTGCGATCACCAGAGCTTTATGCTCGTACTCGACGATGAGTGCCGGTTCATCGATCAGTGGTGTGAGGGTTGGCGTTGTTGTGGTGTTCATCCTACTTTTATTTTAACCGCTAGAATTATGAAAGAGTTGTAAAGATTAGTGCTGTGCTCCTAAAATCGAAGTTATTTAAAATTTGGGAGGCTTTTTGTGGCTCAAGAAGAAGCCACGAGATCTCGCAATCCAAATAAGTTCTTTAACTATCGCGTTTCTATAAGCCCTTACAGTAAACCCTTTCGGGGTTTTCGGGGACGTGGGCAGAGCCCACGATGCGGGGTCGTGGGGCGGAGCCCACATAAGAATAGACTATGAAGATCCTCAAACAAAAGCTGAAGACGAAGGAGAAGGAAACGGGCGAGAAGAAACGTGTGGGTGAGCTTTCGCTGGTTCCTGAATCGCTGGATGACCTGTGGCAGCTCAAGCACGTGATCGAAGCAGGTGACCTCGTGTACTCGCTGACGTATAGAAGATTGGACGAAGCAACGGATAAGGTGCGACCGGACAAGGCGGAAAAGAAGCCGGTGCGTTTGGGTATCAGAACCGAAGACGTTGAATTCCACAAGTTCTCGCGTCGGTTACGGATAAAGGGCACGATTGAGGAAGGCCCGGAGACCGAGGTGGGCTCGTATCATACCTTCAATATTGAACAGGATGTGCAGCTTTCTGTCGTGAAGGAATGGAAAGACCACCAACTGAAGCGATTGAAAGAAGCGGAAAAAGCGTTTGCTACTATTGAAGTACTTGTTGTAACGATCGAGGAAGGCGAGGCAATTGCCGGCGTTGTACGGCAGTACGGCGTGGATGAACTATTCTCCATGCGGTATGGTAGTGGCAAAGGCATGGAGAAAGTAGAAGGAGGTAAACGGGAGTTTTTTGGCGAGTTGTTGAACCACCTCCAAAATTCGATGCAAACCTCTCGAGCGGAAGCACTCATCATTGCGGGCCCGGGCTTTATCAAAGACGATTTCTTCGCGTTTGTGAAGGAAAAGGATGCGGAATTAGCACGCATAACGAGAATCGAGCAGGCCTCGTCTATCGGTGTCTCAGGCTTTTTAGAGGTGTTAAAACGGGGCGCAGTGGAACGGCTGAAGAAGGAGGAGCGCCTCACCAAGGAAGTGACCCTTTTAGACAGGTTGATGGAAGAGATCAGCAAGGACGAAGGTGGGAAGGCGGTGTATGGCAAAGACGAAGTGAGAAGAGCGTTGGATTATGGAGCGGTTGAAACACTGCTCGTGAGCGATGAGAAGCTCATGAAGACGAGAATGGGTGAAGAGGGACTAAAGGAAGAAAAGGAAACTGAGGAGATCGACCGCATGCTCGAAGAAGCTGAAACCAAACGAGGCGACGTCGTGATCTTCAGTACGGAGTTCGAGCCGGGGAAGCGGCTCAATGCACTTGGAGGGATTGCCGCGCTCTTACGATTTGCGATATAGTTTTAGTTTTATGGTACCTCACTTATACAATACAGACCATGAATGACGCGGAGCAAACGTTCACAATTGCATTGTAAACTATTATCGACGAAGCCCCCAAAAGACGCTTTTTCTTGTTGCGCTCTTAGCAAGTGAAGACGATAGAATGTTCTCCATTCTCTTCAATAACCTTTGAGGTTTCTGTGAGGCTAAGTATTTAAATACCGAAACACACAATTTTATGAGTCCAGGAGGTGGTACCGAAACAATGAAGTGCAAAGCGAAGATGTTCAGCGATGAAGAAGAAGAACTGCTCCGCTTATTAAAGAAGCGAGGAGCGAGAAGCGAGCCTATGTGTTGTGAAGAGGATTGGGACGTTTATAGAGAAGAAGACGACTGCGAGTTTTGAGATTCTGAAACAGCGTCTGACAGAGCTGGGCGGGTTATAATACTCATCATTTGTACGTCTTTTTATTAACGTACCAATAGTTCATGAGCATGAGCCCAGCTTCCCCTTTTCATAACAAACAGGGATTGGTAGACTGTGGAAGATTCAACTGTATCTGACCCTCACTCGATCCTCTTACACCCCACAGCTTGCATTGCCGTGAGCCTAGCGATCTGATGGTTTCGCAAAGAGGTAGGGAAACGGGATCGCGATCAGATCACCGATGGGCAGCGATAAGCCAATAGGAGTGATAATCTTCAGCTCACGCTGGAGAAGCGGCTCAACGCTTTGGGCGGGATTGCGGCGATAGTGGGGTTTGGGGTATGGGTAGCCTGTGCACTTTCACCAACGTGTATTAAAAATGCTGGAACAAAAAAGTTTACTGTTGATATTTTACTGCTTTCTCCTAATTTACCTTAAGGAGATTTATATACTCTAGGAACGATATATCAGACCACATTGGCTTTATGGAACCAGTAGAAGATTTAAAGGATTTAGTGGAAATATTTGAAGGCGTTCGCCCAGAACAAGTAGTCTTTTGGACCGGTGCTGGGATCTCATGCGCTTCACCTACTAACCTACCAGACGGCGATGAGCTGACAGAAGCGTGCATGAGGAAATTTATGCCTGAAGGTGTGCCCAATTATATTAAAAATATATTTCGAGATTTTTATAAAAATCCAAATAAAGAAATCCCTCGGTTAGAGTTAATAATACAAAATGTATACGATGTTTTAGGTCAGCAGACCTTTAATTTTTTTGTATTCATGAATATCCCAAACGAACATTTAAACAGCTATCACTGGTTCTTCGCTCAGCATATATTAGCAGGTGGTACGCACTTTACCATGAATTTTGACACTGGAATCGAAAACGCCATGAAACAATTTGACGAAAATTTTAACCCCCTAATTGTAATTGAAGATCCAAAAGGATATAATCAAATTTGGCCTAATAAACCACAGCTAATAAAACTTCATGGCTCATTGACCAACAAAGATAAATATTCCCGTCTTGGTTTGATCTTAAGACGTATTACGGGTGGCTTTGGCAAAGAGGAATCGGAAAACATTTTAAAGATCATTCAAAATGATAATGTAAAAATTCTGTGTTTTATTGGTTATAGTGGTAGAGATGTTTTTGATGTGACACCCTTCTTCCTGAAGTATGTAAAAAACGCTCGATTAAACGACTTCACGGTTGTATGGATAAAGCATGCAGAGAACAAAGAACCTAACAACGAGTCCAAGCTTGAGCATGTAGGTATTTCAGAGATAGAGAATGACAGCTGGGAGTTTATTCTCAAGAAGTTCGAACAAGCTGGTGCTCAGGTTTGGGTCGATAAAGGAGATGCGAGAACTAGCTTAATTCTCTGCTTGAGGAAAATATGGAATTTCAAACCGGAAAATAAAAACAATAATAACTATAAATGGAGAAAAATATTCAATCAGTCTTTTCAAGGCAATCCCGTTCAGCATTATCTAAAGAAGTTAATAGCAGGAGAATGTGCACAGTCTTTAGGGTTGGGCCAATTGGCCGTTGATTGCAGTAAATCAGTTAGACTTTGCAACTTAGATACCCAACCATCCGATGGGGGACTTTCCAGTCTTCTTTCTTATCAAGGACTATGTTGGTATATTTACACGGATGGATTACGAAATCTTGGTATGTTTGGTGAAGCTATAACTGCGCTTGAAAAATGGAAACAGATAGCTACTAAAAACTCTTTTGATGATTTTCTTATAAACGCTCGGTTAACGGGGGAATATCGGCTTAGGGGTAACGCGCTAGCTGCTCATTGTTATTATACGAAAGCAGAGAGTTATTTAAAATCTGGAATTTTAAATAAGTTTACAGAGCCTGAGGAAGAGCAGTTAGCCAACGACTTCATCGCAAGACTATACGTGGATTACCTCGAATTCAAAAAAGGTCTTTGGGATAGGTTAAGCGGGGAGCCTTCCGGATTATTAAAACTTATTTCTAAACGTTTGGGATTAGAAAAGCAAATCATTGACATGTGGATTGATGCCTATTATTATAACGAAAAAGGATTCCGTAACCCCCATACAAAAGCTGAACTTGAAAAGTATGCGTGCATATATTTTGAAGGGATTGGATATAAGCGCTTCTTCGAAGAAGCAACGAAGAAGCTTGGATCTGATTTTGATGAGGAAGATTTAAAGATGGGCCTGTGTTCGCATAAAGAAGAGAATGCTAAATCAATGCAGGAGATAGAGGCTTTTTTTGAAACTGACAGTTTGCTGGGCGTCATTAATTCTAAAAGATGGCTAATTGATAGAGAGTTGAGCAAACAGCATTATAACACCAAAGATAATATTGAAAAAATTGGTGATGTCCTAATTTTCATGGCTCACTTTGAACATCAATAGTTCCTTCCATCTC
>CAYNTR010000003.1:0-47601 GCA_964400255.1 uncultured Halobacteria archaeon | reverse complement strand
GGGTAGAATATCCCAAGAAAATATGATTCACTATTTATGTCATGTCGTAGTTAACGTTGAAGCAACAAGTAATAAAGATTTTTAGCCAGTTGAAGTGCGATATTTGATTGATTGCCTTAAAGAGGTTTCATATAGGCTTCCTCGTAATGCTTTCACCGATTCTGTAATAACCGCTTACCGTTTTCAGATTCAAATCTGATTTTTACGTATAAGGAACAACAACATAACCGATAAAAAGTGCGCTCAACATGGCTAATACAATATATATCCAGTAGATAATCGTCCTTATTCTAAATTGTTTTAAATTAATACTTCGTTTCTTTACATAGTCCTCTGCCGAAGGAAACCTATCGCATAATAAATCATCAATTCCAAATACCTTTAACTCATGCTTCTTCATAGGGTCCTGAATATCAAGTTTATTGCGAATTACAGAAATAGCATAGGTGGCTTGTAAGAAATAACGACTCCCTCTATATAATACCAAGATGCCAAATATGCTGAATAGTAACGCTAAGAAAGGGAAGCTGACGACAAGGACTTTTGGTGCTTCTGAGGCGATGAGTATAACACTTAGTCCTAAAAGGGCAGTAATTAAAGCGGAAAAGAAATGGACACTCCGCCATATCGAGGTATGGTATTCGTTCGCTAATGATCGCTGCTCGGAAAGTAATGCTCGCAAATCTTCTTCTTTCATCTTCTCACATAGTTCCTGCACTGCATTCTCTTGATAAAAACCTTTCGAAATATCTTGGTAACTTCTTTCTTACAGCTTTTTTAGCCGATTCGCCTTCTTATAGTAGTGATTTCAGCTCTTTTTAAGTCAATATCTCATGCGTAGGTTTAATTGAGAATACTGCAAATTTTACTTCCTCTCTTTAAATCCTGATATCTAACCACTTCACGTTCCCGTTCGCAATGCGTATATCCCCGTTGCGATAAATGCACTAGCTGCAAGAATAAATGACACAAAAGCCACCTGAAAGTTCCAGGGCTGTGCATGAAATCCCGTTGACTTAACCCACCAATAAACACCGTTAGCAAAGAAGATGAGTGACAGCAGTATACCTTTTGTGACAGGACTAAGATTCCTTGGAATTACATCTGGTCCTAATGGTATGAGCACCGAGTGGCAAATCTCGCACTTCGGCAAAGAACACCCCTCATGATTCGTACCGGTTCTCTTAATCATCTCCCTCTGACCGACTCCATCTCGCTATGGCTCTATTCTTTGTTTGTGGAGTTTGTATATAAAATATTCTAAACGGTTGTGGTATGAGAAAAACGAATCAGGGATTTAAACCAGCTACTGGTTCACGTCAAAAATCAAAAATAAAGAAAAAGCGAGGTGAAAAAATCACCTCACGAACAGTGTTCCTTTTGCTTTCTTCTCGCCCATTGCGAAATCGCCGAGGTATTTCTTGAGTTCTGCGCCGTCAACGGTTGCGGTTTCTAGGAACTTGAACGAAGGCATCATCTCCGTCGTGCCCTTCACCACGATCTCGCCACCGGTCATGTCCGCGCCCGGGATTTCGGCATTGCCTTCGATTGTTATCTTGCCGCCGCTCATGCTCAAGCCTGCGAGCCTGTCTGCGTTCCCCTTGATCAGGATCTCGCCACCTGCCATGTACTGCCCGACGAGTTCGCCGGCATCGCCGTAAACGGTCACTTTACCGCCGGTCATTCCCATCATCTCGCCGCGATACATCGCACAGAGGTTGTCCTCCGCATTGCCTTCAATAATCAGTTCGCCACCACGCATCTCTCGGCCTGCCCAGCAATTCGCATTGCCTTTGACGACCAGCCGTCCGCCTTCCATCATCGCGCCACAATGCATGTCCACGTCACCACGAGCCTCGATCTCGCCTGCTTTCATGCCCGCTCCGATGCGCTTCACACGGGTTAGATCGCCTTCAAACACGATCTTCACGTCGTCTGCACTCCCTGCAGTGCCTTCTACGCGCACATCGAACAGATCACCGGTATTCTCCTGCTGGTTGCCCCACCAGACTTTCACCGCTTTGATCTCAGCCTCACTCTTACCAAAAAGCTGATCAGGGGTTAACGAGTCAACCTCAACCGGTATTTTCGCAGGACCACTCATTACCGAGCCCTTCAACTTTAACGTTATGGTTTGCATTTTTCTCTCCTCCTTTTTCACCCGCGCATTGGCGCCTTTATCTCATACGGATTCGGCAAATATTCCATCTGAACCGGATAGTTGTTGAAGGTCACCGAGTAGTACTTGTCGAACTTGTCCTTCAGCGTCACGAGCATCTCGTCCATCAGCTTCTGGTCGCATTCCGGTGTGACGAATATCGTTTTCCCTGGTGGTGCCGCGACGACTTCGCCGTCCTTCACCACGATCTCACCGCCTTTTATCGTGTACTTCGTATTCAAGAACGCTTTCTGGATCTTGCCCGCATCGCGCTCCTCCGGTGTCATATCGTAAATTGCAATGTCAGCGTCCGCACCGACGCCAAGATGTCCTTTGCCGTGCTCATGCAGCCCTAAGGTCTTCGCAGCCATTCCTCTCGTAATGATCGCGATCTCATTTAAATCGTACTCTCGATCTATTGAAGGCAATTCTGCTCGGTCGAAGATCGCCTTGTGCACATCCTCCGCTAGCTCATCCCGTCTCTTCTTGCTCATGAGCATCGAGATGATTATCGGATACCCGATGAACGGCCCGGCATTCGGATGGTCGGTTGTGAGTGCAAGCTTCCACGGGTCTTTGATCAGCAATGCGAGTTCCTGACCGATCGCCCACTGGATGGTATGCACGGAGACTTTACCCGAATACAAGAACGGCGTAATCCCCGCCCCGGTTTCGAGTTCTACATCACAGTTCGTCCATTTACGGCCGGTTATTTGATACAAACTGTATTCCATCGGGCCGTCCGCGGTCATGGTCGTGGTATCACCCAGTATCACCGAGCCGATATCGATGCTCACGTGATTATTACTGTTCACATAATCCGCAATAGCTTTCGCCTGCGATTCGAAATCCTTCCAGCTCGTACCACCATACGAATGGAACTGTGTGTGTGTTGCATGCATCGTTGGGCGATCTCTATACGGTTTTATACCCTTCACAAGATCATAGGTGGCCGTTGTCGTTCCAAAGTTACCCGGATGGCCGAGCATATTCGCGTGCACGTGAATGCTGTGTGGCATCTCATACTTCTCCGTTGCCTCAGCTAAGCCCTTTACCATCTCTGCGGGGGTAACATCGAAGGTTGGAACGGCGTCATGAAGGTCACAGTTCTTTCCCCAGCCCCATGCCTCTGTTCCGCCAGGATTCACGATTTTAACGCCATAGCCCTTGGTTGCTTTGATCATCCACGCAATATACGCAGCAAGCAAGTCTGTATCGCCGCTCTTGATGTACTCCATCGTCATCCAGTTATTATCGATGAGCGGCATTGCGGCATTGTCCAGAATCGGGATATCGATGATCTCCTCATGCGTGTGTCGTGCCGCAAGCGGTGGCATTGCTGCCTCCATTACAAAGGTATACCCCATCTTCGCAAACCGGTAACCCGTCGCAAAGGTATTAGGAACTGAATATCCTGATTGCACTCGGCAAACCTTCGTCCTCGGTTCTACCCCTTTTCGACCGTCTTCAGGTCGCATCAGCCGCCCTGCGTTTACTTTACCGCCGGCAACGTGTGAATGAATATCCACGCCACCAGGCATTATCACGCGGCCCTCTGCATCGATTACCTTTGGATTTGACACTGATTCCACGATCTTCCCGTCTCGAATGCAAATATCCTTCTTCTCGCCATTGACACCATTTATCGGATCGTAAACCACGCCATTCCGTATCAATAATTCGGCAGCCATTTTACTCGCCCTCCTTTGCTCGTAATGCACGCACTTCTGTCATTATTCGCTCCACGATCTCCTCATCCGGTATGAAATAGTCCGTGTCGATTATCTTCCGCAGTCGAATCGGTATGTTATCCATACGATAGACTCCGCCCGGGGATTCGATCCCGCTTATCGCCGCGGGAATAATAACATCGGCAAACTCTGTCGTTGGATTCGCAAACGGATCTATCTGAATGACCGGGATCTTAGCCAGGTGTCTGAGCGATTCCCCTGGGAAATGCGCGCCAGGATCAGAAGCAATGATCATTGCCGCATCACAATCGCCCCGCGCTAGCAGGTCGGTAGACGATGTTTCTCCTGGATTGTACCACGCATAGCCGCGGCTCAGGTCAACTGAGAACGGGAACCCTGTCTGCCAGCAGCATACCTGATTGAATCCCGTAACGTTGTAATGCCCTCGCATTGGCATTATAGTCCATTTGCCATACAGGTGTCCTGCTCGCGTGAATTGTATCGCGTTGACAATGTTGTTGTGTCGTGCTCCCGTGTGCGTCACACCCATGCCAAAGAACGTTATTCCAAACTTGGCTTGCTTCACCATATTCGCCACTTCTAACAGTTGCTCCTTCGATATACCGGCTACTTTGTCTGGCACGACATCCTCATGCCCGCGCAGCATGGCTCGTAGTGCCGAAAAGACCTGGTAATCCTTCCCCTGCTCTACCTGTAAAAATACGTCCGCCATCTTTGACGTCATCGTCTGCCGTACATCCACGACGACCAGTTTCTTGTTTTTCTTACCTTCCGCAGTCCAGAATCCCTTTGAAACGTATGAGTACCGCTTCATGTGGTTCGCATGTGCAGCCGCGGGGTTCGCACCCCAGTAGATGATGAGATCTGCACGGTTCTTTATCTGTCCGAGTGTGCACGATGGCAGTCCCACATCCTGGATCGCCAGCACCGAAGGGCCGTGACAGACCGAAGCGGTATTATCAACAACGCCTCCGAGTTCCTCGGCAAGCTCCACCCCTACTCGATCCGCTTCACAGACCGTCGAACTCCACCCGTACAGAAGTGGTCTCCTCGATTTGTACAGGATCTCCGCCGCTTTCTTGATCGCCTCATCGTACGAAACCTCCTTGAGCTCGCCGTTCTCGCGTATCATGGGACTCTCAATTCGCTCGTGCCCCAGCAACTTGGCCTTGCCAACCGAGCATGCGCCCCTCTTCACTTTCGTCACTTTGTTATCTTCAACTTCTAGCACGATATCGTCGCATACACATCCACACAATGAGCATACAACATCTGTTATCTCCATTTCTTCATTTCCCTCCTTTTAGCCCATATACGTATGCATCAGCTCTTTTACCCGCAAAACGGGTTCATCGGTCTTCGCTACCGTTGCCGCAATACCTTTGAATGAGGGCATACCAGCACCGTGTGTATTGCCGCTTACGACCGCATTAGCCCAGGGGCCCATAGGAATAAAGGCAAGCCCTTCAGGATTCCCGTCATCTTTCTTCGCTTTCACCACCACTGCTCCATACTTCGTTGTAACTTTCACATGCTCTTCGGGAGCCGCACCGAGTTTTTCCATGTCCTTTTCGTTCAGCCTGCAGACTGCTGCTTCATTAAAGTATTCATCGGTAAGTTTGCTGTCCAAATTTTGGCCCTGCACTGCCGTCCTCCCACTTATCAGGTTAACGCTTATTCCCTCCATTTTTACTCCTTCTTATTAGTTACACACTTAATACAACACACCATACTTAAGTTTTTTGTTTTTTTACGCTAAAGATCTGCTAATTGTATGTGATGATAAAAAAAATCTACGGCGTTCTCGGCGATCCGGTAGCGCATAGCCTCTCTCCGGTTATGCATAACGCCGCCTTTGAGAAACTCGGCATGGATGCTATTTATCTCGCGTTCAGAGTGACAAAGGACGACCTTGAAGCTGCGATAATGGGCGCACAAAGCCTTGGCATCGCCGGTCTTAATGTGACCATACCGTTAAAAGAGAAAGCGCTCTCTTTCGTGGATGCAGACGAGGTGACGCAGAAAATCGGAGCGATAAATACCATTGATTTTAGCAGCGGCATGCCGGTTGGCTATAATACCGATGGAATTGGTGCATTAAGGGTCTTGAAAGAGACGGTAGGTGAAGTAAAGGGAAAACATGTGCTTATTCTTGGCGCGGGCGGTGCGGCAAAGGCGATTGCTTTTTATCTTGACGCCGAAGGTGCACACGTGACGATAGCAAACAGGACGAAGGAACGAGCTGCCCACTTGGCTTCTCAGCTTCGTAATGCTGCGGCTATTGGGTTCGACGACACGCTTTCAAAGCATATCAACGATTCAGCTATACTGATCAACGCAACTTCGGTAGGCATGTATCCACATGCGGATGCGACGTTGGTGACCGCAGCTATGATGCATCATGACCTTGTCGTCTTCGATATCGTGTACAACCCGATGGAGACGCAGTTGCTGAAAGAGGCGAAGCGTGCAGGCGTAAAGGATATAGTAAACGGTGTAAAAATGCTGGTCTATCAAGGTGCTGAATCGTTCAAAATCTGGACAAAGGAGGAGCCGCCGATCGCGGTGATGGAAAAAGCCGTTACGGATGCATTGACGCGCGATTTTTAAAAGTGGTTTGTTCAATCCCCTCAAAAGCACGGTCATTCTTTGTCAGCAGCCAAACAAAACGACGCGAGCAGTGCATCCAACTGAATCTTCTCATGTGCGCCCTCCGTAATTCTGTAGTCCGCTTCTCCAATTCGATCCATCAATTCCACCTTCTTACGAGCTGGAATATCCATCGTTATCACGAGCCGATGCATCTGTGCAAGTATTTCGTCTCCTGAAATACCCTTATCCAACAGCTCTTCCAAGGCATCAAGTGCATCAAAGAATTGACCGTTCAATGCCTTGGTTATCAACGCTTTTATCTCCTCAGGCCGTGCAGTGGCAGTTATCTCGTAGATCATCTCCGGCTTTATGGCACTGCTGAGCACCGCAGCACTTTGCAATGCGTTGACGGCCCGTCGCATATCGCCCATCGCGACGTAGTTTATTGCACGAATGACCTCTTCCGAGACTTTTAAACCCTCCTTTTCCGCGATATACTGTATACGCGAGGCGATTGCATCGTACGAAAGCGATTTGAACCGATACACGGAGCATCGAGATTGAATCGGCTCGATTATCTTTGAAGAGTAATTACAACTGAGAATGAACCTGCACGTGCCGGAATACCGCTCCATCGTTCGTCGCAGTGCGGACTGTGCGGCATCAGTCAACGCATCGGCCTCGTCGAGGAAGATGATCTTGAAGGAGGCCTTGCCGATTGGCATGGTTCGTGCGAAGTTCTTGATTTTATTCCGGACCACATCGATACCTCGCTCATCGCTTGCGTTGAGCTCAGTGAAGTTCTCTGACCAGGTATCATCGTAGAGGTCGCGAGCCATAGCGACGGCAGCAGCGGTTTTACCAACACCCGCAGGTCCGGAGAAGATGAGGTGCGGTAAGTTCCTTTTTTTGACATACGACTGAAGATTATTTATTATGGCGTTTTGCCCGACCACCTCGTTCAGCTTTCTCGGTCGGTATTTCTCAGTCCAAATCTCCTCTCGCTGCATTACCGGTCACATACCTTTTTACATTTTCATGTATCATAAAGATATTATGGCTTTCGATTTGAATTTTGGGCTGTTGTTGGTGAAAGCCTTTATCATTCTTTTTGTTGTTATGGACCCGCCGGGCAATATTCCGGTGTTCATCGCGGTGACAAGGGGTATGAAGAAGGAAGAGAAGCAAAGGGAACTGAATCACGCGGTGATTGTTGCTGTAATTCTCCTGCTCCTCTTCGCATTTCTCGGTAAGCTTATATTGGACGTCTTGGGCATCAGTATCGACAGCTTCAAGATAGCAGGTGGAATCCTCCTGTTGCTTGTTGCCTTTGATCTTTTACGGGGTGAGCACCGATGCGGAATACTCGGGGAATCAGGAGCAGGGGTAGGAGCAGTTCCGATAGGGACGCCGATGCTCGCCGGTCCCGGTGCTATAACCGCGGTCATGGTGCTCATACAATCCTCGGGGGTCGTCGTCGTCCTCTTTTCTATATGCTCGGCTATCATCGCGACACGACTCTTATTAGGACAATCGGACAGGCTCTACGAGCTCATGGGTGAGGTGGGCTCAGAAGTATTGAGCCGTGTTATAGCAATCATAATCGCGGCAATCGCAATACAGTTCATCGGAACCGGGATTGTGGGGATGTATCAGCTCAGCCTGTTGTGAAGTCATACAACAATCCAGCGTGAGAAAGGGTTTATTTAAAAGAGAGCAAAAAGTAGAAGTATAAAAAAAGACGCCTCGGTAGCTTAGCCCGGTTGAGCGATTGACTTGTAATCAATAGGTCGAGGGTTCAAATCCCTCCCGGGGCTTTGACATTTAAAAGTTCCGGGAGAATCAGTAAAAAGTGGAGCTGCCTAAAATCTAAAAGTGGCGACTATACAGGGACGTGGCTAGGATCAAAGAGGTTTAAAGTACGATGGATGTAGAAATGAGCGCAAAATGGAGAAAATCTGGACTTTTGTTTTTGATAATGGTAATTTTTATATGCGTTGCTTTATTTCTCCCCGATTCTTTAGCAGTGAAATATCTTGCTGTAATTCAAGCCATATTGGTTTTAGCATTAGTTTTTGTGACAATAGGATATGCTATAAGCACTAAAGATTTGGTTGACGAGAGCAAAAGGAATAGAGAAGCCGAGAGTGCTAGAGATGAAAAGAGAAGAGAAGACGATATAAATAAAGAGAAGGCTAAAAAGAACCAGTTTTTGGATGTTTTACTGGCTGAGTTAAAAGAGAATGAAGAGATTTTGGGAAAAAATAAAGAAAAATTTGAAGAAGAGAAATTTTCCAACTGGTATGAACCAGAATCAATATTTATTTATCCTAGAGAAGACGGGTTTAACGCATTTAGAAACCAAGGAGGCCTTCAGTATTTGGAAGGTTGTAAATGCGGAGATAATCCGCTGTATAATGGAATATCTGAATATTATTATGAGCAATATTTACTTTGTCAGGAAATAAAGACCAAAATAGCGTTAAATAAGGAAAAGTATAAAGATCATGATTTCAGCGGAGAACCTAATAATCCAGTAAAAAAATATTGTAATGGCATATGTAAGCGGGTCGAGGATATTTTAGAATACAATGAAGCTCTGCAAACTTCGATTTCAGATTGTAAGAAACTTTAATTACTAATTTATTTAGGCGGTTGCTCCAATCGTAACAGGATTTGAACCATTTCGAGACTATCCTGCCAGTGCTTCAAATTGCTTTACAAGATTCAAGGCAAATGACACGAGTCGTGGATGGCTCCATGGACGTTTTTTTAAAAAGCTAACTGATGCTCCACTGCAGTCTTTCTTGCGAATCTTTGTCGCCAATTACAGGTCCCCTTAACTTATCGAATAGAACCTACTCACTCAGCTCGATCCCACTTTTAAAAACGATGAAAATAAAATAACGTGGGAGAAGTGCGGCTTCAACGCTCTAATTTCTCGGCTTCCTCTACCGTGTAGTCCTCATGCACGATCTTCGAGATCTTTTTGACCAGCAGCGTTGGATTCTCAGCCTGGAAGACGTTTCGCCCGATGGAAACACCCGCAGCTCCAACCTGTATCGCATCATAGATCATCTCGAACAACTCGTGCTCCGTACCCATCTTCGGGCCTCCTGCGATCACCACAGGAACCTGGCATCCCTTTACCACGTCCTTGAAGGTATCCGGAGTACCGGTATAGTTGGTCTTGATCATATCGACGCCGAGCTCAGCGCCAACTCGTGCAGCGTGCTTGACGTACTCTACACCATGCTCTGACTTGACCTTTGGGCCGCGAGGGTACATCATTGCCAAAAGCGGCATGCCCCAGTTATCACACGTTCGGGCTACCCATCCGAGGTCAATCAGCATTTCCGCCTCGTCGTCTGCTCCAACGTTGATGTGGATGCTCACCGCATCTGCCCCGATCCTGATCGCGTCCTCAACCGAGGTCACCAGAACCTTGTGGTTCGGGTCAGGCCCGAGGCTCGTGCTGGCCGATAAATGGATGATGAGCCCAATGTCTTTTCCGTAGCCACGATGGCCATGGAGAGGTAGACCCATATGCCCAAGAACTGCGTTTGCTCCACCCTCAGCCACTTTGTCCACGGCTTCGCGTAGATCGATGAGCCCGGGAATCGGACCTACGGTAATCCCGTGATCCATGGGCACGATGACCGTTCTGCGAGTCCTCCGATCAACGATTCGCTCCATCCTGATTGCCTTGCCAATTATGTTCATACTTCAAAGTATATGGCTAGGGGACTTAAAGTCGATGGTTGTTTCAAAGAATCGGAGGACTGCTCATAGTATCGAAGCAGATCGTGCGTTTAGTCCAGTTTCTCCACTACCCCCGTGAGCCTTCTCCGCATCTCTCACCAACTAAGCCCAATACCGGTGAACGCAGACGCCTGCCCTCTGTAGATATGGCGTGATATATCGAAGGAGCAAGGGCGTAATCAGAATCGTTACGATCAGATTGCCAATAACCCAGCCTGTGAAAATGCCAGAAGCATCAGTCCACGAAGCAAATCCACCTATAACAAGCATACTTGCGCCCCAACCTGCACCTACCACATTATTGAGCAGCCATCCAAAACCGAGGAAAATGAAGAAGTCTCTCCTTGTCTTCAGACCGACATCGGCGTCAAATGCCTTAAAAGCGACCAGAGGTATTAAAACCTGCCACAGGTCTGTCAACGACCAATAGAGATTAACATCAACGGGCAGACCCATGAGCATCCCTGCACCAATGAAACAGCCAACGTATGCTGCAATCACACCCCAGCCACCAAACCACAACGCAAAGGCAATCATGAATGCAACTGCGGTGTACAAACCCACGCCGCCAGGAGCGTTTGAATACCGAATTTCACCAAAAGCGACCAAAAGCGTGTTTAGTATGATGAGCACCACAAAGATCGCCAGATAGGTATAGAACGACCTGCCTTTCTTACCTCTTTGCGCGTTTAACGCCTGCATTGACATACCTCCTCATTCACGGCACCAATCCGGGGAACCACAATCCATCCGCTTCATTTAAGCTGAACATTGTATTCATATTCTGTATCGCCTGTCCGGAGCCACCTTTAACGAGGTTGTCAATGGTCGACATCACTACTATCCGATCGCTCCCCTCTTCTATTTCAAAGCTAATATCGCAGAAGTTCGTGCCTCGTACGGAACTCAACGACGGCACGCCTTTTCTGAGTCTTATAAACCGTTTGCCCGCATAAAACTGCGTGTATAGTTCTTCGACTTCTTCATGCGTTTTCTTTACATGTTCGTTCAAGAAGACGTGTGCTGTCGTCAGTATACCGCGTATGGTTGGTATGACATGGGGTGTGAAGTGCACATCCACCTGTAACTCCTGTCTCATTTCCGCCACGTGTCGGTGCGCTGTTACTTGATATGGAATTATATTCTCCGCGAGGTTAGGGAAATGCGAGGTCTCGGTCGGCTCGGCTCCGGCACCTGATATGCCTGATTTGGAATCAAATACGACCTGTCTCACCATTCCGGCTTTCACCAGCGGTGCAACCGCGAGTATGGCCCCCGTCGGATAACATCCGGGATTTGCCACTAACGTCGCATCCACGACCTCAGGATGCAATTCAGTCAGCCCGTATACCGCGTCCCGCTCTTCTTTGTCTGTATGCACGCGCTTGTACACCCGTTCAAACTCTGCTCTGCTCAGTCGATAGTCCGCGCTCAGATCGATTACTCGCGCGCCCCCATCCAGTAACGCTGGCACGTAATCCATGGCACTTCCGTGCGGGGTGGCGACAAAAACGACATCACTTCTGTCTGCGATCTCTTTGGTATCAACATCTTCGTACTCGAGCTCGATAAACGGGGACAGGTGCGGATTCACCTCGCTTACCTTCTTCCCTTTGTATCTTCTGGACGTTACAATCAATAGGGTTACCCCCGGATGCATCACCAGCAGTCGAATTAGATCCAGACCGGTGTATCCAGTTCCCCCTATTATGCCTGCTTGTATCATTATGTGCTGAAGTTATTGTACGCGTTAGAATAAATAAGAGTACCTCGTTTAAGGGAATTTCCCTGTCCATGATAACCCGTTTAACAAAGCAAGAATTAGAACAGCTCTAAAGGTAAAGGCAGCAAAAGATACTGGAGCATGCCAGCAAACGAGAAGTTCGTGCGCGTATACGAGCAATTGTGAAGGTGGAGCAAGCTGATTGGTACGGTGTGGTTCAACCCTTTCTGCTTTCTTTTATGTAGTTGATTAAACCTCCACTCGCCAAGAGCCGTTGCATAAATTCTGGCAGCGGGTGAAAGTGATATTCCTCTTTTTTTGTCCGATTCTCTATTATGCCGTCCTCAAAGCGTATTTCTATTTCATCGCCTTCATCGATCGTGTCAACGGCGTCAGCTTCGATTACCGGCAGTCCGATATTGATCGCATTCCGGAAGAAGATTCTCGCAAAGCTCTTTGCGATCACGCACTGTATACCTGCTCCGAGTAGTGCGCGGGGTGCATGCTCCCGAGAACTGCCACAGCCGAAATTTTCAGCTGCTACAATGACATCGCCTTTCCGCACTTCTTTCGCGAATTCTGGTCGCACCTTCTCGAAAGCATGAGCGGCGAGTTTCTTCGCGTCTCCCGTAGTCAGATATTCTGCAGGAATGATCTGATCGGTATCCACATTATCACCAAACTTCCATATTTTCATGGTTGGTAGTCTGCCGTCAGAGGGGTCAGGATTGTAGGTATCTCCTCGGTTTATAAAAGCTTTTTCTGGTACGCCAACGCCACGAATCCCAAAACAGCAGCAATAACCGCGACGGCAAATGCATCCGTAAAACCCATAAAGATTGGAATTGTGAGACTCAAGCCTTCGGTTCCGGTAGTGAACGAGCAGGTACCCATGAGGTAGGGTAGCTGGAGCTGGATTGGAACGCCAAACATTCCGGGAAGCTGATTCACGAGCAGAATGAAAATGAGCAATCCAGCGACGAAAAGAATGACCAGCCATAACAACTTTCGGGCGCTGAAGCGTACGAGCAGGTCTGCAAGTGCATTACGGCGATTTGAAACGGAGAGTAGTGAACCTGCGACGAGAAGGGAACCAAGATACACCACACTGAGTTTAAGCCCGAGCCCGAGCCACTGGAGGAGTGGCGAATTGACGGTCTCGCCGAAGATGCTGAATTGTACGCCGAACGGTGAGACCGCCACGATGAATGCACCAGTGCCCAGCATGAATCGCCACCACGTCCCCAGAAAGGGCAACGTAATGATGAACGCACCGGCAATGAAGCCCGGCCAATTTATCCGACGCAACGCACTTGATGCCATAAACTCATCAGACATTACCCCGCACCTCCTAGCTTCTCTTCCTCCAGCGTCAGTTCTATTCCGTCAATGTCCACGGTCATCTTCAGGTTGCGAAGTGTGATCGTTTCTGCGGGCGGCAATGTTAGCGAAGCCTGAGCCTCTGAAAGCGATCCTTCCAGTTCCAAGCTCGCTGAACCTTGTGGAGGGACTTCTACTTCATCAGCTAAGCGTACAGTAACGGGACTCCCCTCCAAAATGAATTCAGTCGACAACTCTTTTATCGTTACGGGCATGTTTAAGGGCGAATGAAACACTGCGGCAAGAACAACCTTGTTACCATCCTCAGCGCGTTGTAAATCGGTAACTTCCAAAAGTTCTCGTTCTGTATCGCTTTCAGCAGGTATGAGCCTTTCCAGCGCTTTTAGTGGTTTTTCGCCAAGGATCATGGCTTGCACGTCCCATCCATGTGCTGCAAATGCTGCGCCAACGCAACCGATGATTATTAGTAGTGGAATTATAGGTATGACCGCTCTGAGGAGCTTTTCACTCATATTAAGAGCGTGCTCATACGGAAAACTTAAAACTTCCGATTTTATCCGTTCGTTCCTTTATGCATATATTGTCGGGGGTATCATATGTTTTGACGCGAGCGTGCTCTGCTTACGTTTGCTCTTTTGAGTACGTCAACATGGTGGTGCAGCTATCGTCACATTACATGAAGAATCCCGCGATCTTTAGCGCAACCTTCATAACGCCGACCTTTAGTTTGTCACCAAATGTTACACCCTCGTATCTTATAGCCCCGCTGGTCAACGCATCTTGAAATGCGGCAATGGGATCGGCGGCAGTTATTATGGGACGAACGGTGTTTTCGTCGGTATATGCCCGAATCGTCGGATCGGAGATCGCGCCTTCTTGGAGGCCTGTGACTTTTGCGTTTGCGTCGGTCGTAATACCAAGGATGAGTACGGTCCCTTCGTTAAGCGCAATTTCACCGTGTATACGCTCTTCGCCGATGAAACTCTTTATTACCGGGATATTCTCAATATTTTGGTTGTATACGTCCACCATGGGTTTGAGTTCTTCAAAGAGCGCGGATCCTCCGTTTGTTCCCACTACCGAAGGAACAAGCCCTGCGAAGACAGCAATCACCACAACAGCGGTAAAGAATACCGGTGCATAGTTTATTTTGTTCATGATTTCACCTCTTCGATTTGCATTATCAATTCTTCTTTACGCTATTTAAGCCTTGTGGTTACGCCAACTCAGTGGGGTCGGTGATCCGTCCGGTAATGGCAGAGGCTGCAACAACTGCAGGATTCGCCAAATACACTTCGGAATCCTTATGGCCCATTCGTCCAATGAAGTTGCGGTTCGTTGTACTGACGCATCGTTCTCCTTGCGCAAGCACGCCCATGTGCCCGCCCAAACATGCGCCACAGGTGGCCCCACATACGAAAGCCCCGGCATTGAGGAACGTTTGGATCAATCCTTCTTCGATTGCCTGCTGGAACACCTTTTCACTTGCAGGCACGACAATCATCCGGACATCAGGATGTACCTTTTTACCTCGTAACAGCTCTGCGGCAACCCGTAAATCCTCGATCCGACCATTGGTGCACGAGCCGAGATACGCCTGGTCGATACGAACGTCCACTTCGCGTGCAGGCGCGGTATTCTCGGGTAGGAAGGGTTTTGCCACGGTTGGGGGGATCTCTGCGGCATCGTAAGCAAAAACGTCCTCGTAGTCCGCGTCATTGCCATCGGCGTATACCGGTTTGTACTCTCCACGTACGCGTCCGTTCAGGAACTCGAAGACCTTCTCGTCAGGTGGAATAATGCCTGCTTTGCCACCTGCTTCGATCGCCATGTTCGCTATGGTGATCCGATCAGAGAGGCTCAACTGTTCGATTGCGGTCCCGTAATACTCCTGCGCTTTGTAGAGCGAACCGGAGACACCGATATCGCCAATGATATGTAAAATGATATCTTTCCCCATGACGTACGGCTGTAACGCGCCGTTAACGACAAACTTCTGCGTCTCCGGAACCTTGAACCAAAGTCGACCCGTAGCCATTGCTGCCGCTGCTTCGGTCGAGCCCACGCCCGTGGAAAACGCGCCTAATGCACCGTACGAGCAGGTATGTGAATCGGCACCGATAATTAACCGTCCCGGTGCAGCAAATCCGTCCTCGATCATTACCTGATGGCATACGCCCCCTCGCCCTATCTCATAATAGTGCTCGACGCCGTAGCGCTGAGCATATTGCCGCAACGCTTTCGCCTGCTCCGCAGAGGCTACATCCTTGTTGGGCACGTAGTGGTCCTGTACCACAACCACTCTATCCCGTTTAATCTCGTGCTCACGTGCAAGCTCATCGAGGACTTCGAACGCAGGCACGCCCGTTATGTCATTCACCATGATGTAATCTACCTCGCATTCAACGATCTCACCGGCACTTGCAGCGTTCGGTTTCCCTGCTTTCTCACCCAGTATCTTTTCCGCTATCGTCGCCATGGTACACTAACCCACCCGTTAGCTTTTTGGAATTAGAATAAGAAAAACGTTTAGGAGAAATTATTCGATAATCAGTTGTTAGAGAACCAACTGAAGTAGAGCTGATTTTCAATCTTTATGCCTTTCTGCTAAGCCCTGCACGACGTCCAGCGGTATCATGACCTCTCTGCTGAGCGCTTCATTATTTATCGCGACCCAGGTGTTTAACGTGGTACAAACCGCTAATATCTTACGCTCATCGCATGTTCTTGCGGTTATTGTCTCGATGACATCTCCTATATTCACAATTTTTATATCGTACATGGTTTCAATCACATTGAGCAGTGCACGTGCCCGCGCTTGAGCTTCTTCACGATTCATAAGGTATAGATAGTCGCTGCACCCCCATAAATCACTTTCTTTCAAACTTTTACGAAAAGTTTGATCAAAAACTTGTTTTCGGGTCGGGAGGGTTGATAAGACAAACCTTTAAAAAAGGTTTGATCCAAAAACGGGGGTTCTTTGATCCAACTTTCTTTCTAAGAAAGTTTGGTGGGTCTGGCCCCTTATTTAAGAAAGAGTACAACTCTTTTTTGTAAGTGTTCATTACAAAAAATGGATATGTGGCGATATGTGTTATATTTCATGGTTGGCGGATTCGTGGTAACGGTGGTAACCGTGCTGGCGGAGCGCGGGCATCCCTTGCTTGCGGGCATCGTAGCGATATTCCCGGGCATTACGCTCGTCTCCTTTTACTTCATCGGGCAAGCTGCAGGCGATGCAGCGGTTGCCGCAACGGCAAAATCATGCCTGCTCTCCATATTCATCTGGATACCGTATGCCCTCTCGGTTATCTGGCTGAGTCCACGGATCGGGACGAACAAAGCGCTGTTGATCGGCGTTGCGATATTCACCGTTCTTGCATTCGCGCTCGTGTACACGAATCGGCTTACGGGTGTGGTGCAGGGTTAGACTTTCAGACGCGTCAAATCGTAGTAAGATTTAAATAATACTTATGAGATTAGTGTTCATATGCAAGATGCAAAAGAGGATTCTACTTGGTCTTTTAAATCTCTAAAGAACAAAGTGCGTGATCTAGAAAAGAAAGCGTGTGATTGGTGGTTGATCTACGAAGAAAAACTCTGGGCTAAACGTATTTTGGTATATCTGCTTTTTCTTGTGTTGTGGTCTGTAGTTTTTGCTCTCATATTCAATCACTTTGATCTTTTCCAAACAGAAGCCACGAGCGCGAGATATTTACTCAGTGCGCTCGTTCAGAGCCAAGCGGCAATCATTGCCATCGTCGTATCATTGACCTTGATTGCTGTTCAGCTTACCGCGTCGGCGTATTCGCCACGAGTAATTGATATTTTCAAAAGTCCAAAGAAAAATCCTGATTTGTGGATACTTATAGGTTTTTACGGGTTTTCAATATTCTACGGATTATTTCTATTGAAGATGGCGGTGGGAAAAGAAAGCGATTTTGTAAATCAAACCAAAATTTGGTCTTCTTTTTACCCTATTCTTTCATTTGAGCACGGCGTTTCGATTGCGTATTGGCTTGGGGCATTCACGTTTGTTATTTTAGTTCCATATATTGGGAATATCTTAGATCTTTTGAAGCCAGAAAATATTATTAACCGATTGACTGCGGATATAACCAAAAAGGTATTTCTTAGCTCAAAAGATCCAATTCAGCCTATAATCGACATCGTGCACGGCTCCATCATGAAATATGACATTGCGACGACACGAGTAGGATTAGAAGCAGTAACTGAGCGGATTATTGAAATTATTGAAACTGACGACAAAAATAAAATTACAAGATCCTTTTGTAAACATTTAGAACGAGTTGGTAGATTGGCTATAAGCAGAGGTGACGAAGAATCCGCCATAGAAGTTATTAAGAATTTGGAAAAGTTTGGAAAATCACTGGCTGAAAAACGAATCGTGGATGCAGTTAACACTGTAGCATGGTCTCTTAAATTAATTGAGACGAATGCTTTGGAAAAAAGAGCCGAAAATGTAGCAACAACTGCCGTAGAATCTCTTGGAGAAATTGGAAAAACTGCTAACGAGAAGGGTGCTGTAAGTGCAGCAATAGAGGTAGCTCGCCATCTTGCATTGGCTGCTAAAGATGCTATGGACCAATCTGTTGAACGTACAGCGAGCAAAGCAGTAGGATATCTTGGATTGGTTGGAATTGGTATTGCAAGAGACAGAGCTGGCGGGAGGATAACGGTAGTAGCCCGGTTTTTCTATAATGAGGGAATAATTGCTGTAGATAGAGGATTCGTAAAATTGGCAGAATCATTGGCAAGGTGTCTTGCAAAGTTGACACGTTTTAACGAAGAAATTGTCAGAACTGAGCTTCAGCAATATGGATCTAAACTAGAAGGAAGAAATCGTGACTCCTTTCAAAAATTTATGGGACTCTACGAACAAGAACTGGAAAAAAGACGAGTCAAGCAACAAATATGACCGCATCAGCAGAAGGCAAACTCCTCTTAGATGCGCAGGTGTACCTGAACGATGTCGAGTTAGTCGACGCACAGGTTTGTATTCATCTCAAAGGATTCGCAAGAGCGACCGTGACGCACCTCGATATCGAGCATCCCTCGCTGGTTAATTTAATACCACCGAAAACACGCGCCTTCTTCTGGATCATCGGGATTGAGAACGGGATATTGATTAGAACGGGAACGGGCGATATGGTGAAAGTTATCTGTTCGTTACTTAACAGCGTGCTTCCAAAAGGCGAGAAAACGAAAACGTGTGTCGGCGGTAAATTCTCTGGTCTGTTTGTCGGGTTCCGTAAACGCGAGCTCACCAAACTCGAACAACTAGTAGATCAACTCCACTAAACCTTTTTGTAGGACAGTTTTTCTTTTTTCTCAAAAAAGAGTGGAACTCTTTCTTAGTACAGGTTCTTTCTTATAGAAAGAAAGTGTGTTACATCTCCTTTGGTGCTTCAATACCGAGCACCGCTAACACATCGCGTAACACAATTCGTGCACAGTCTACGAGAGCTAAACGCGCTTTTCTTAGCTCAGCATCCGCATTTAAGACCGGACAATCTTTATAGAATAGATTGAAACTTTCAGCGAGTTCGCGTGCATATTTCGCAACCTGATGCGTCTTCAAATCAGTAGCTGCTTCTTCGATGACATAATTAAACTTAGACAACTTTTTTATCAATGCTATCTCGCTCGTTTCCGTTAGCAGTGAGATATCGTACTCGGCACTCACCGCATGACCTTGATCCTGTGCCGCGCGTAATATGCTGCACGCGCGTGCATGCGAATATTGAATAAACGGCGCACCCTTCTTTTCTATATCCAGCGCCTCATCAAAATCAAAGACGATATGCTTATCGGGCGATACTTTCACCATATCATATCGTAACGCGCCAATTCCCACCTTGCGTGCGATTTCATGCTTCTTACCGTCGTCCAAATCGGTCCTTCGCTTATCTACCTCTTCATACGCCCGTTCCACGATCTTATCCATAAGATCGTCTGCCGCGATATATCGACCCGCTCGTGTTGATAGCGAGCCTGAAGGTAACGAGACGAACGCAAATATGACAAATTCCGGCGCTTTTACGCACAATAACTCAAGCGCCTTTGTCAGTTGCTGAGAGACCAACTCGTGGTCTTTACCAAACACATCTATCATGCGGTTACAGTTCATGCCCTTCCAGCGATGGTACGCGAGGTCTCGTGTCGTGTACAGCGACGTCCCGTCGGTCCTTTGTATTACTAATTCTTTCTCAATGCCCTCAAGGTGCAGTAAAAGCGCAGTGCCGTCGCGTTTAATATCTCCCTTGCGCTTTAACTCCTCAATCACCTCCTTTACCGCTCCGCTTCTCGCAAACTCACTCTCCCACACGAAGACAATCTGCTGGATATTCAATCGTTCAAAAGAGGTTTGGATGCCAGAAAGACATTTAGCCACCGCGGAATCGTATTTCTGTAAAACTTCCGCATCG
Source organism: uncultured Halobacteria archaeon (assembly GCA_964400255.1). GTDB lineage: Archaea > Halobacteriota > Syntropharchaeia > Alkanophagales > Methanospirareceae > JACGMN01. Next base: position 27,864 of record CAYNTR010000003.1, on the reverse strand, counting down.
CCTGCTTCGTATCTCCGCATGAGTTCCTCTACTTCTTTCAAAGAGTCCGGATTCTTCTCCAGCATCCGGTTTGCCGCGATATAAACGTCAGCAACGGCATGATCTGCTTTCTTTGTTTCATCGTAGGCAATTCGTTCCGCGCCCCAAACGACCACCGCTATTTGCCGCCCCATATCATTCAAATAATACTGCGTTTCCACCTCGTATCCCGCACGCGTTAACACCCGTACCAGCACGTCACCAATAACCGCATTTCTGAGATGCCCGATATGGAGGGGGCCGTCAGGATTCGCCGACGTATGCTCGAGGATAATCTTCTCGTTCTTTTTCTCAGCGGCTCGGCCTTCCTTTATCTCCTGTAAGGTCTTGTGCAAGAAGGAATCATTCACAAAGAAGTTAATATAAGGGCCGACGGCAACAATGTCTTTTATTAACGTATGTTCAGCAGGGACCTCAATATGCTTTACAATATCGGCAGAGATGGCTGCAGGAGGCTTTTTGTACGATCGCGCTAACGAAAACGCGATTCTGGACGAGAGATCCGCATGGTCGCTCTCTTCCAAATCCAATTTCAAATCCTTATAGTCGTACGAAGCCGTATTCAATGCTTCCTGCAATAGCTGCGCCGCTTCCTTTTTAAACGAGAGGAACATGTTTTGTGGTAGTAGATATTGAGCGCTTTTAAGATTTTATTTTTTCATAGACGCTTGTCCTGCAGACCATTGCTTCAAAACTCTTTTCTTTTGTTAGTGGAACCTTAGTATATGCTCACCTTTATAGGTCTCGGTTTATACGATGAGAAAGACATAACGGTGAAGGGATTGGAAGCAATACGAGCTGCAGATACCGTTTTCGCAGAGTTTTACACCTCGCCGTTGGGTGGAAAAACGATAGAAAAGATGGAAGCGACGTATGGCAAACAAATCGTCGTGCTGGAACGGAGCGATATAGAAGAACATGCAGAGGAGGCAATTTTAAATCTTGCAACGAGCCAAAACGTAGTGTTACTCAGCGGTGGCGATGCGATGATTGCAACCACGCATCTTGATTTGCGGCTCAGAGCGATAGATAGAGGCATAGAGACGAGAATAATACACGCACCATCTATCTCATCAGCGATTGCTGGCATCTGCGGACTGCAGAATTACAAGTTCGGGAAATCCGCGACGGTCTCACCACCGTATAAGAACGTTATATCCGGAGTCCCGTACGACACGATTCGAGCAAACAAAGAGCGCGGACTCCATACACTGCTCTACCTCGATCTCTCGATGCATATAAGCGATGCGTTAGCGTTCCTGGAGGCAGTTGAGGAAAAAAGAAACGGAGATGTGCTCAAAAAATCCGTATTTATAGGGATAGCTCGAGCGGGATCTGATGAGCCGGTTGTGAAAGCGGATTATTTTGATGCGTTGAAAAAGTTTGATTTCGGTGAACTTCCGCATGTGCTCGTTGTTCCCGGTGAGTTGCACTTCTTGGAAAAAGAAGCGTTGATTAAGATAGCGAATGCGCCGGAGAGGATTTGAGTTTCTCTTCGGTTAGTTCTAACCCCAAAATGAAATTTTCTTATGAGCTTATCTTACCAAAGAGCGCTTTATCCCTTCCAATCTTCCACACCACACCCATCACGATAAGGAGCAACAAGGCATACGCAAGGAACAGCACCCTCGCGCCGAAGACTTCAGAAAGCGCACCACCAGCAAGTGGAATACCCCCCAAACCCGCATAAAATACCGTGTAATAAATACCCATTACTTTCCCTCTGCGCTCTTGCTTTTGCTCGGGGTCTCCCTCCTCATCGGCTGCTTTTGATGCGAGCGTTAACGTGCCAAGTGAAAGTGCACCGAGACCGGCGCCGAGGAAAAAACTCATTATGACGAGCTCGAAAAGAGCAGTTGCAAAATAAAGCACCAGCAAGCCGCAAGCACACAAAAGCAAGCCAGTAATCGAGAGTATAAGTTCACCTGTCTTCTTCATGAGCCAGGTGAATCCCGCTTGGAGTACTGCGTATACTATGAACATCGCCGATAAAATTGCCCCGATAAGTCCCGCGGAGAGCTTGAGTGTCTCAGGGGCAAAAGCAAACGGGGAGAACAACGCACCCATAATTGCTGCTACACCAATCCCAAAGAATATTATCAGACAAGCAAGTGTCAACGCTTTTCGTTCTCGCTCTGATAACGACATCTTCATTCCAACGTTGCGTTGCGGCCGTATTTTCGGCTCCTGAACAAAGAACAGCACCAATACGACACTGAGCAGTGCAAAAGCAACGCAGACGAAAAACGGCACAAAAATACCATACCGATCGAAGAGAACGCCACCAGAAACTGGCCCCACTGCCAATCCCATCCCCAAACCGATGTTGTACACGCCCATTGCCTGCCCTCGGTTCTCATAACTCGTCACCTCAGAAAGTAGGGCAGTGATTGCAGGAAAGAACAAGCCTGCGCCTGCTCCTTGTAATGCCCGTATGAATATCCAATCAAATGGCTCGGATGCAAAGGGAAAAAGAGCCGATGCCACGGCATAAAGTAAAAGGCCAGCGGCAATCAACGGCTTTCTCCCCAGCTTATCTGAGAGAATGCCACCAGGGATATTGAGCGGTGTGCTCACAATAGTAAACGCGGAGAAGATCAAAGCAGCGACGAGAAATGGCGTTTTTGAAGCCTCCACCCACGTGCCAAGAAGTGGCGCAATGACCGTGACACAGAATTGCGTGCTGAAAACGCAGACTGCAGCAATGATGACGATTTTGGTAAGTCGAGGATCAAAATCTGCACGCATGTAAAGTAATAACTCTCTCCCTCATATTTAACTGTACGAGGTTTTATTACCCTGACTTTTCGATCAGAACGGTAAAAGCTCCCGCAAAACCGAAACCACGGTATCCAGCTCCTCTATCCGGATAACTAGCGGTGGTACCAGACGAATCACCTTGTCAGCAGTGCAGTTGATGAGAACTCCTCGGTCAAGCGCTTTCTCTACCAGCTCACCGCAGGGCTTCGTTAATTCGATCCCGATCATCAGCCCTTTTCCCCGTATCTCGTTCACTGCGGGATTCGATGCCAATCCATTCTTGCCATGAACCTGTTCCATAAAATACTCGCCAAGTTCTCGTGACCGTTCCACTAACTTTTCCGCCTCTATTACCCGTATAGCGGCTAATGCCGCAGCGCATGCGAGCGGATTGCCGCCAAAGGTCGATGCATGTTGACCGGCTTCAAATTCTATACCCTCTTTTGCAAGCATGGCACCGATAGGGAACCCAGCACCGAGCGCCTTCGCGACCGTCATGATATCGGGCTCTACGCCGTCATGATCCTTACCAAACCATCTCCCGGTGCGACCAAATCCTGTCTGCACCTCATCCAAAATTAACAAAACGCCATTCTCCGTGCAAAGCTCACGCACCTCGTTCAAATAGCCCGCTGAAGGGACTCGTATACCGCTTTCGCCCTGAATCGGCTCCAGGATAACCGCAGCCGTGTCATCATCGATTGCCTTTTTAATTGAATCGACATCGTTATAGGGTACAAAGGTCACACCATTCAGCAGTAACGGCTCAAACGCACTTCTGAATTTAGTTTCAAACGTGACACTCAATGACCCGAGTGTCCGACCATGAAAGCTACCTTCCGCAGCGATAAATTTCTGCTTTCCGGTCACTTTGCATGCCAGTTTCAATGCTGCTTCGATGCTTTCCGCGCCCGAATTACAGAAAAAAGCCTTGCCCATACCGGTTATCTTGGTTAATTTCTCCGCAAGGTTCACCTGGGGCTCGGTGTAATACAAATTCGAGACATGTATGAGCTTCTCAGCCTGCTCTTTGAGCGCATTCACGACCACTGGATGGCAATACCCAACGGCGTTAACCGCAATGCCGCCAACGCAGTCGATATACTCGTTGCCCAAAAAGTCCTTTACTCTAGCGCCTTTCCCTTCTTTGATTACTACTCGTTGTCTCTTGTACGTTTGCATAATGTAGCGCTTCTCTTTCTCGATAACCTCTTGGTGTGACAGAACCATATGTGTTACCTCCCGAGCTTCTTCAATAAATTCCGCGGATTCGCTTCCATCACCTGTATCACTTCGTTGCGGCCTAAGCCAGCACCGGCGAGGATGCGAGCACCGATTTCTTGTGTCAAAAAATCATCCGGGGAATGTAAATCTGAATTGAGGAGTAACTTCGCTCCGACTTTTTCTGCAATCTTGGCAACATGACCATTCGTGAGGGAATGGCCCTTTCGTGACGTTATCTCAAGATAAACGTCATTTTCCTTCGCAAGTTCCACATCCTCGTCACTGATCAGTCCGGGATGTGCGAGGATATTCACGGCGGGATTGCTCACGGCTGCTCTGTTCGTGCCACGCTCCACAGGCTCCGCTATGGTTTCGCCGTGCACCACTATCAGCTCTGCACCCAAATCTTGTGCCTTCGCTACCAGCTTTCCGATCTTCTGGAGCGGCACGTGCGAGAGCTCAACACCTCGCATCACTTCTATAGCACTAGTGGTTATCTCATGAAGCTCTACCTTCTTTAAGCACTTCAAAACGTGCTCGATATTCGTAAAATCCACGTGGTCGGTTATTCCAACCGCTTCGTAACCATGAACTACCGCTCTGCGTACTAACTCGCTTGGGATGAGTTCACCGTCGCTAAACAGGGAATGCGTGTGAAAATCATACATTGGTACAGTCACCTGCCTCCGCTCTTAGGTCGTTCGCGCAGTTCTTTTATCCCTTTCGCAATCTCGCGTACAGTCTCTCCTTTGCTCCCCTTTTTGGTCACTAAAACCCGTCCACCTTTATCCCAGTGCGACTTCGGATATGCTTTCTCCTTCTCTACCTCCGGCTCCAGGTTGAGCGTCTTCGCAACCTTTGCGATCTCTTCGACCTTCGGTGATTTCACCGCATGTTTTCGGGCTACAAGTCTCCCTTCTCGTTTCGTCTTTCCTGCTGCTAAATACGCCGGCCAGATGACTATCTTCTCCATCAAACTATTCTTTAAAAGAGAGCTTTACTAAAAACCTTTTCTTTTAGTACAGGTTTTCTTTTCTAAAGAAAAAGTGTCTTTAGCCCAATCCAGATATCGTTGATATTGATACCGATTACGTGCCCTACCACGTAAAGCCCGATGAACGTGCCCGCAATGCTTCCTAAATTTGCCAGTGCGGCAACAAGAATAACTTTAAACAGCTTGTTGCGCAGCAATTCGCGGAGCGACTCCACGTTCAGCATGTTCTTTGCGTCTTCCATGGAGGGCTTGCGGAAACGAGCTTCTACGAGGCCGGCAAACCAGCCCGCCGCTAAAAAGGGGTTTAAAGACGTCAGCCATGCCACGGCAAATGCAGTAAACGCAGAAAGCGGATGGCCGCGTGCAAGCACTACGCCTGCTGCAGACAACACACCGTTGATGATAAACCACCAGAAAAACGCTTGAAGAAGAACTCGGAACGATATGTCCGTAAAGATCAATGCCAAAAAGACAAGCACCAAAGCGGCAATAATTCCCGCTCCTAACAAATTCCCTATCGATATATTGACCCGTTTCTTGGGAACGGAGCATAATTCCTCCTTCGTGGGTAGCAATTCCGGATGGCTCAGAAAATTCTTTATACCCGCGACGTGGCCGGCGCCAACGACCGCGACTATCCTCGGGCTTTCTAGAGAAGCGGTCCGATCCCACGTTTCTGACGTGTGGAGGGTAAGAGTTTGATCGATCTTTTTCAAAGGTCGATTTTGAAGTTCTAGCAAGTTTCGCGCGATATACGCGTCTCGTTCATCCAGCAGTGCGGTTGCTGCGCCTGGCGAGAACTCTCGTAGCTCTTTCATCAACTGCGTAACGATATCGTCATCGGTGAGGCGATCAAGCGCTATCTCCGTATTTGTGCCCATGATACTCATCTTGAGCGTCTTTTCCTCGGGCTCTTTTCCCTTTTCCTCAGTTTCATTGGTTCCTATGCTCGCAATCGAGAGAATGATAGAAAAGATCATCTTGAGCTTCTCCCAGAGCCGCATCTTCTTCCAGAATCGTTGCATCGTTATTTGAATGGGGCGGTCAATCAACGCAATTTCACAACCCAGGGCCTCAGCTTTCTCTATCGCTGCCATCATGTCTGCACCCGGCTCGATACCTAACTCCGCGCCCATCTTTCGCTGGACGTATGCGAGCAGCCAGTGCGTGAGTATCAAAAAGGGATTGCCAGCACTGAGCATCTCTTTGGGTGACATTTCCCTCATTTCACCTTTCAATGCGTTGTATCTCGCTTCATCTAATTCTACAGCAACGACATCCGGCTTCTCTCGGTCTATTACCTCCACTACTTCCTTCACGCTCTTCTCTAAAACGTGCCCTGTTCCTATCAATAGTATATTACTGGATTCACGCGCGCTCATTTCTGCGTTGACCCTCTCATTACCTCTTGTTCCATAATATACGCGGAGAATTATACATCATAACCTCTATAGAGGCACATTCGCATGTTCGAGGACTAAGTGCCCAAATTGAGACCTGTTCATACCTATTGTGCATATCCTGATGTTTTATAGCGCAAGAAAGCAGCAACACCGCCAAATGCCCGCTTTAACTGCGCTCCTTCCTCAATATCGGTAGAGATGAACTCTACGTCTGCGCCGGTCAGCTCAGCTTGTTCCACTAACTTGTGTACCAATTCGGCGTCGAGTTCTTCAGAGAACAAGAGCGTGTCCACCGCGCCTAGTTCCAATTTCTTCCTGACCTCATCTCTTCCATACGCCACCATGGCCTCGTTATTCGCCACGAGTTTCATGAATCGCGCCATGAGCTTCTTCTCCCGTATCAGATCCATCCCTTCTAAAACCTCCTCAGCCGCGTCCACAAGCTCATAGAGGCCTGATTCATCAGTGTACGCAACGTCAAATTCACCCAGAATCTTATTTTGCAGTTCGTAATGCAAATAAGAACCCTTGATAAAATCCTCCTTCGTTGGGCTCGGACCACCGATCAAAATACCCCTGAGGTCTTTGATTTCAAGTAAGATTTGTGATGCGTGCTGGCCGATTCGCTTATAAAAATCTTCGGTTGCAATCTCCCGCAGTCTTTGGAATCGCGATGCTGACTGCCCCCCTTTTCGGATCTTTCCAGGAACTGAAGAGGTCAGGTGCTTTACGGGTTCCACCACCTTGCCGCTTAAGATACCGATTGTTGCTTCTCGTTTATCAAGCACGAGCAAGCCGTATTTATCCTTCTCCTCCACCAACTCTTCCAGCGGCTCGAGGAAGAAGCTCGAATTACAGTGATAGATATAGGAATATAGTTTTGCCGGTGGTTCTACAATGTACGTTTCTATATCCGTCTTATCTCCGCCCTTATCGATCGCACCGCAGAATATAACCAGGCCATTTTCGCCTACACGCACGTACCGGAGCTTGGATAAAATGGATTCCAGCGAGCTCTGAACGTTCGTGCGAGTAATCTTACTTTTGATGTTCATTGCCTGGCCATGTTCATCGCGGAGCTGGGACGTCACATCTGATATTTGCTTATCCGGCGGGATGTACACTGACACAAGCTCCGTGCCTCGCCCGCTCTTTTTCCTTAGTTCTTCCAGTACTTTCCTGAATTCATACCGCTTTATTTGATCCATCATTTTGCTCCCCTTTCTATAAGTCCTGAGATAATCCGCATGTTCTTTTTCCTTTCAGAAAACGCTTTTCTTCTTCGTAACGAAAAGAAAGCTCTCTTTTCTCAGCTCTGCCAAGACGTTCCTGAATTCATATCCCTTTATGTGATCCATGGTTATATTCTTCCCATTTATAAAGCCCTGAGAGAATCCACAAGTTCTTTTCGTTTCCGAAAACGCTTCTCTTTTCGAAACGAAAAGGGTTTATGCGGCAACCGGGATTCGAACCCGGGTTACAGGCTTGGGAAGCCCATGTCCTACCGCTAGACTATTGCCGCTCTGTACTTCCTCTCAAATTCCTCAAATTCTGATGCAAGTGAAGTAACCGCTGACTTGAGAGCCTCGATGGGGTCCCCTTCCTTCATTTTCACATACAAGATCGGGTTACTTCTCAAGGTGTGAGGAATAGTGTAGGTGGCGATATCCACCTTTTCGTTATCGAGCAGCACGGAAGTGAGCGGCTTTAAAAGTGTATGATCCTCTCCTTCTATCTCTATCCTCACAACGTTGTCCTTCTTCTCTAATATTTTTACCACTTTAGGTTCGTCTTCAGTTCGCATACGTTCATCACCGATCTTTTATCAGCACAAGATATTACATTATTCCCTTGCCATAATCGTCAGATATTTTTCGTACTTCCACTCGTTTGCAGCGTTCACAGGCGAGTACATTCCCCTTTCTCTTCAGATCACCTTTGCATTTCGCACATATAGCTTTGATCACACCTAACTCTTTACCCTCGGTACTGAGTCGCAAGGTCTTTGCGTCCAGCACTACCGCCTTTACCAAATCAAGATAGCTAAATTCGTGCTGCAAATCATTCACATACCCCGTTTTCACATTTGATATATGAATAATGCCCGGTGTGGAGGTCGCAATTTCTCGCTCATCCTTCCCTTTCAAACACCCAATGCTTACGACGGCGACAGATTCTCGTAAATCCTCAATTCTGCCGACAACAACATCTCCATCTTTAAGCAGAGGCGGTGTCTCCACCGTTGGTACGACCTCGATGACCCTCTTATCACTGATGTGAACTCCTCCGGTAAGCGACGCGTATATATTCCCTTTATCATCATATACACCCGTTCCAGGAGTGAATTCTTCAGAGGTACCCAGAAAATCACCAGGAACTACGATTCCCTTTGCTTTTTCCATTCACTTCTCTCCTTTCTTTATCTACTCTATTATTATTGTATCCCTTTTTATTTATTATTTATGCGGGTGATTGGAATAGATCCGGGAACTGCGATTACGGGCTGGGGGGTTGTTGAGTTTAGTAATGGCACATTTAAAACGCTCAATTTCGGGTGTATAAGGACCAAGACGGCGCAATCAAAAGGGGAACGATTGAAAACGATCTATAACGAGCTGCTCGGGCTGATAGCGGAGATGAAACCGGATGATATGGCGATTGAGAAACTTTTTTTCAATACTAACGTGAAAACGGCATTGAGCGTTGGACAAGCACGGGGCGTCTGTCTCTTAGCAGCTGCCATTACGGGACTGCAGGCGTACGAGTATAACACCTCTGAGGTAAAATGTTTTATAACGGGCTACGGGCGCTCAACGAAGAGCGAAGTAGCGGGCAAAGTAAAGGACTTGCTTCAGTTAGAGGAAATACCAAAGCCTGACGATGTCACCGATGCTCTTGCCATTGCAGCCACGCATCTTTCCCAGCGGTTACAGCTAGATATTTAAGAGCATGGTGAACGTCATAAACCAGCAGAAGAGGGTCATAAAAGAGATGTAAATCCAATCTTTTGCCCCTTCTATGCTGGTATGCACGAAAGGGTATACGAATTTCTGCACCAGGACGAGGAGGATCGCGATAAGCAAGCCATCTTCTGATAACGGATCCTTGACCACGTAGAAGGATATAATACCAGCGAGAACGCCAAATAGGCAAGGTATGATCGTCTTTTTTAAACCTTCCTCGTATTCCTCTCTTTTTTTATCCTTCTCTTTCGTCTCGGTCGCCATCTGTCCACTTCTACTTAATTACCTTCGCTATATAAGTATTATTCATTCGAGACTGCTATGCTCGCTTGTCTGCGCATTTCTGGGATGGTTCAAATCATTTCTGAGTGGTGCCTACTTTGCCTGTTCAGAGAGACTTGATTATAAAAGGAAGCACAGTACGGGAGAGAAGTGGATAAAGAGGCGTATTTTGTAAAAAAGAAACGGTTGACGTGACGGATTTTATACTCCATTAACTTTAGTCTATTGTCTCGCTCAAGCTCCTCGTGCATCGCGACGCGAAAACCGTTCCTTGAAGCCGTCCCTTGGCGAATAATTAGTGACGATAAGTATTCTCTATGCGTGTTATATGCCGTTCCACATTCTTTGAAGTAGTTCTTCTGCGTCCTTCTGCTCAAGTTCGCGGGGATTACGGGCTAAGTACCCCTTTTCCTTCATCAGAGCTTCAGCCAGATTGGGCAGGTCCTCCTCAGGCACATCCAGATCAGCAAGCCGTGTGGGCAGCTTTAACGCTGCGAGCATGTTCTTCACATGTGCAACAGCTTTTGAAGCTGCTTCGTCCTCTGTCAATCCAGATATATCCTCGCCCATCTCGCGTGCCACCTTCACTAATCGTTCCTTAACGACTGGTTCCTGTGCATTGTACTCCATGATGTATGGCAAAGCCAGAGCAGAAGCTTTCGCGTGTGAAATGGTGTACCGTGCTCCAAACGTATGCGCTGCGGCGTGACCCGCGATAACGCCAGCATTTCCAAATGCCATACCACCCAGCATCGCTGCTAATGACATCTTCAAACGAGCATCGAGATTATCACCATGTGCAAAAGCCTCCTCTAAATTATCTGCAATTTTCCTTATCGTCTCTAATGCTAACGAATCGGTCAGCGGGTTTGCACCGAGAGAGAGAAATGCTTCTACTGCGTGACTGAGGGCATCCATGCCCGTCGAAGCGGTTATTTCGGGCGGCATGGTGGCCGTGAACGAAGGGGGAATCAAAATAACGTCGGCGAGATTATAAGGGCTGGCAATAGCCTTTTTCTTGCCTTCAACAATGATGAGTGCGTAGGGAGTAGCTTCCGCACCCGTTCCAGCGGTTGTCGGGATTAAAATTTTCGGTGCGCTCGGATTTACAATCTTGTTTGCGCCCAAAAATTCGCTTACCGTCTCCCAGGTGTTTGTGGCCGCCGCGGAGGCAACCTTCGCCATATCCAGCACACTTCCTCCACCAACACCAACAACCAAATTATATTTCGTCGCTCGTGCAGCCATTGCAACTTTTTGTGCAGCTTCTAAAGTTGGCTCTGACTCAACCTCATCGAAAATATCAACTTCAATTGTCTCGTTCAAAGGTCCCGTTACCTTCTCGATTAGGCCTGCTCTCACCATCGTTTCATCGGTAACAACGAGCGCCTTCGTCGCACCCAATGCTTTCGCTTCTGCACCGATTTTCTCATCTACTCCATCGCCAAAAACAACTCGCTTTGGCAACTGGACTGCATACGCCCCCATATTTTTCACCTCATTATTTAATACTCCGGGCGTATATAAGTCATCTTTGCTGAAGGTTCTATTCGTGAGATATTTTTCGCACTGCCACGTTGATGGTGAAAGATGGACGCAGAACCGGCGAGGAATGCGAAAATTTTTTTAACGACCAGGCGCATACAAAAAACGAGAGAGATCTGGGGAGTGAATTTGCCGAAAAAAGGTCGGGAAGAGGAAGAGGAGCCAAAAGAAGAAGAAGCAAAAGAACGCGAGGAGGCAGAGCTCGAGGTATCAAGCAGGGAATTAGCGCGCTTGAAGAAGGAATTAGAAGAAAAGACTGCGTTAGCGGATGGGTATTTATCGCGACTCAAATACCTCCAAGCGGACTTCGAGAACTATAAAAAGATGGCTGCTCGTGAGCGAGAACAGTACGAGAAGTGCGCAACCGAACAGTTAATAAAGCGTTTATTACCAATTATCGATGCTCTTGAGGCTGCTTTTACGTCTGTTGAGAAGTCTGATGATCAATCGTTTCTTAAAGGACTTGAGTTAATTTATTTGGATTTACTCGAGGCGCTTGGCCAGGAAGGGTTAAAACCGATCAAAGCAGCTTGCGAGAAGTTCGATCCGTATAAACATGAAGTTACCATGACCGTTATTGATGATGATCTTCCGGAAGATACGGTTGTCGAGGAACTTGAAAAAGGCTATATGCTGGGCACCAAAGTATTACGAACCTCAAAAGTTGCGGTTTCAAAGAAGGCGACACCTCAGCAACCCTCAAATCAGAAGGGATCTGATGAAGAGGCTTAGGGCTGTAACAAGATTTTTTCTTTTAGGGTTTTTATACGTTCTACCGCTTCTCCTCCTACGTCCAAAGGAGCTTTACCCTCGATATCCGCCTGGATCAACGCTCGATCATACGGAATAATCTCCAGTAGCGGTATATCCATCGCCTGTAATTTTGTCGCTATAGTTTTGACTACCTCTAAATCCGTAACCTTATTCATCACCGCTCGTATGGTAGTGATTCCGATATCCTCCCCGAGCTTCTTTATTCTGCCCACGGTCTCCACAGATCTCATACCCGGCTCTACTACAGTGAGCATCAGATCAACGCCTCGCGCGGTACCTCTTCCCAAATGCTCTATCCCCGCTTCCATATCCATGATAACGGTGCTTTCCTTGAATAACACGTGTCGCAACAGTGCGCGAAGAAATGCGGTTTCTGGACAGATGCAACCAGTCCCTCCTTTCTCAATCGTGCCCATTACCAGTAGTGTTACGCCATCTGGTCCTTTTGCCCCGTAGTTCGTAAGTATATCGTCCACTTTGGGGTTTAATTTGTAGATGCCCGTCCCGTTGTAAGCACAAGTGCGTTCAAAAATCAGGTCCTTGAGTTCGGATATGGGTGGGGGGTTCTGGGCTATGCCCAACGCAAATTTCAAGTTCATTGCGGGATCCGCGTCAACGGCAACGACGCTCTGGCCATCCTGTGCGAAGAGTCGAGCAAGCGTGCCGGCAATGGTGGTTTTCCCTACACCGCCTTTCCCAGCAACTGCGATTTTCATTTTCGATTTACCTTCTAGGGTCATGGTAACTGTGATGAGCGTTAAAAACGGGTTGCTCTGATATTTGGTACTATTTTTGTAGAGTTAAAGGTAATGCGACTCGTGAGCCTGTAGCGCTTCATTTAAGACCGTGTGAGTTTGTTGGTCGTCATTGGTTTAGAGCACAGCACGCGTACGAACATCCAGCGCTATCTAAAAATCTTTTTTATCAGCAGGGTAAACAAGAATAGAGAAGGATTTAATTTCGACCGTGGTATAGGATATTAAACAAGTCGGAGGAAATAGCGAGGCGAACCTGAGAATGGGCGAAGACATGCACGGAAAAATAGAAGAACGAGGGGAGATGAAGTATTCTCTGGCATTCGGAACTGTTATTGTAATAGGAAGAGGGGTAGAGTGAAGTGAGGTAAGATGGCAAAAGAGAGGGTTAAGAGATTTGGGAGAGGTGCGAACATGTGCAGGCGGTGTAGCAGAAGGCGAGGTTTAGTTCGTCGGTACGGGATTTATCTCTGCAGGCAGTGCTTCAGGGAGATAGCAAGAGAGATAGGATTCAGGAAGTATAACTAACGCTTCGAATAACGAGACTAAAAAGAGAAGTTAGGCTCATTCATATCTTTTTAAACACCAAGATGGAATAAAGACTAGGAAGAAAAAATGTCACTCAATGATCCGCTGGCAGATGCTCTGTCGCATATGAAGAATACCGAAAGAGTGGGGAAGATGGACTGTACGATAAAACCAGCTTCAAAGTTGATCGGGAACGTTCTGAGTGTGATGAAAGAAGGTGGGTATATCGATGAATTTGAATTTGTTGAAGACGGAAAAGCAGGGTTCTTCAAGGTGAAGCTCTGCGGTAAAATAAACGATTGCAATGCGATAAAACCGCGGTTTTACGTCCGTGTAAAGGGATATGAGGAATGGGAGAAGAGATTACTCCCTGCGCAGGATTTTGGGATGCTTATCGTGACGACTTCAAAAGGTGTAATGTCGCATGCAAAAGCGGCTGAGAGTGGTATAGGCGGTCAATTACTGGCTTTTGTCTATTAAAAAACTTTTTAGAAAAAAGTGCTATTGAAAAATTACCTGCCTGCCCGTTTAGTATTTTTGATACCGCATATATGGCTTTGAACTTAGACTGCTTCGATCGTTGATGGTGGCTTTTTGGTTATGTTATAGGTTACGCTGACAACGCCAGGCACTTCAGTCGTTATTCGTTCAGCCAATCGCTCTAAGGTCTCGTATGGAAGTCTTGTTGGTGATCCTGTTTTCGCATCGCTGCTCTCCCAGCACCGTACTTCGATTTGCATGCCGTAGTCCCGCTTCCCTGCTCTCATCCCCGTGACTTTGTCCTCGTGCAAGAGGGCTAAATACTGGAATGCTCCGGTGCTCTGTAATTCGCCTTCGACAATTTTTGTTGCTTTTCGTACCAGTTCTACGCGTTCTGGCGTGACTTCTCCTAATACTCGTGCGGCTAATGCAGGGCCCGGGAAGGGTGGTCTGCTGTAGAGCTCTTCGGGTAACCCGAGCGCCTGTCCAACCGCGCGTATTGCGGGCTTTCTGAGTTGAATTAACGGTTCTATAACGGTATAACCAAATGCAGCCTGCGTATCGATTCCCAACTGTTCGAGGATGTTATGCTGTCGTTTAACCCCTGCAACCGTCTCCTCGACGTCGGTGTAATTGGTGCCCTGGAGGAGATAGTTTGCTCCGCTCTCTTTTACCAGCTTGCCGAAGACCTGCTTGTAAAAGGTTTGCGTAATCGCCTCTCGTTTCTCTTCGGGATCGGTAAGACCGTTGAGAGCATCGAAGAACTCCTTTTGAGCATCAACTATCGCCACGGGTATGCCCAACTTCTTAAAGATTGAGACAATTCGTTGCGGCTCATCCTGCCTCATTATGCCGTTATCAATGAAATAGGTCTTTAAGCGGGCACCTAACGCTCTGTGCCCCAGCAGTGTGACCGTCGACGAGTCGACACCACCTGATAACGCATTGATCGCCGTGCCAGTGCCGACAATTGACTTGATCTCCGCTACTTTCTCCTCTATAAATTGCTCGGGATGCAAATCCTCAGCTCTCAGCTCTTTAAGTTCCATGCTTGTAATAGGTGCAACGGTCATTATAAATATTTAGAAAACCACGCTTCGAGCGATTTTTTGAGCTAGCACTCGAAAATGGGTTAGTAATAATACCAGATGCTCCGGTAATCGTCAGGGTCTTCGCCCCGGTCCTTTAATTTCTCCAGGTAGCTCCGGATCGTCACATCCGTGTACAGATACGGTTTTACTCTCGCGATGTTCTTTTCCCACGGATGAAATGCATACATTCTTCTTCCATCAGGCTGAATGGCGATAAGGTCATGGTCCTGCCAGGCTCGGAGATGATTTTTACCGAGGAAGGGCACATTAAAGACGGGTTCGTCAGTGCGGAAAATCCCGGGCAGCAAGCGCGCTTCCTCTTTCCGCTCTTGCAAAATGCGCGCTAGGGGTACTGCGTAATCTTCAATCTCTGATTTGCCCTTCATGTTAAAGGTGTAATACGGATCGACCCCAATCTGCTTAATCGCAATTCGTAATGCCGCGGTTTCGAATCGTCTACTGTTCGCAAAGGTAAACACCTGCTGGTTATACACGTGCATGCCGTGCATCTTAATGCACCTGATCGCTCTGGCAGTCTCGGGAGTAACTTCATACGGATGCTCGAAATGCGTGACCATGCAGAGCGTTTGCTTGCCCACCTCATAATAACTTGCAAAGATCTCGCAGAGCTCCTCTGTAACCCGCTGCGGCACCGTAATGGGTATGCGCGTCGCGATTCGGATGCTGTGCAAATGCGGGATTTCAGACAATCGCTTCACGATATACTCAATTAAGGTATCGGTCATTGCCAGTGAGTCGCCACCGGTGATCAAGACGTCCATCATACTCTCGTGCTCCGCGAACCACTGTATTGCGTTATCAATGCGCTCTTTGGGCGCTAAGGCGTAATCCATAAGCGGAGAGGTGATTTCCCAGTTCCGTTGACAGTACACGCAGATTTGCGGACACGAATCGTACGGCTTGACGATTGCAACGGTTGGATAGCGGCGGGTAACAAGCTCTATCGGTGAGGTATCATGCTCACGCATAAAGTCAAATGCAAACTCTTTATCCTCTTTATGCGCTATCATGTTCTCAACATAACTCAACGGCGGAAACACTTGCCTCCGTACGGCGTAATCATAATCCGTCGGCTCGGGATCCATGAGATGCAAGTAGTGTGGGGTGACACCAAACGGAACGTTATTCTCCAACGCGAGTTCGATTGCCGTCTCCTGGATTGGTTTTAACCTGATAATCTTTTTAATTGTCTCAAAACCCTTTTTATCCCTGAACACGTTACGGAAGTGCCACCGCCAGTCGTCCCAATCGTCTTCCGTAGCATCGAGTTCCGTTAATATCCGGAGCTTGTGATCCTTCCGTCTATAAACAATCTCAGGGTCGAGACCACTTGGATAGCGCACAAGATACTCAGCCACTCGTTGCCCCATCTGATCAAGGTAATCAGAGCGCAATAACGACGCTTCTCGGCCTTTATACTTATCGAAATCGGGCAGTTCCACGCCTTCCATTAACCGTGAAGGGTAGACATCTGATTGCCCCTTTATCGCTTTAAACAAGTGCACAAACTCATCAATGAAATCGTCGGCCACGTCTGCATCGCCGGATACCGCAGCGGTCCAGAGATGTTCCAATGCTGACGTCTCGGCTAAACGCTCATTACGCGGTGAAATAATATTTTTCAAACAGCTAAGCGCTTCTTCCAGTAAGATATAATCCCACGAGTTAATCTTGTCAATATCACGGCGGTAGGTCCAATCTAACGCGTTAAGGTAGCTTATAACCTTTTCACGGGCACTTTCCAATGTTTCACTCTCCTTTAGGAGCACATATATCTCCGGTGCGGCATCCCAGCATTCGTGCCATCGTATCGCCATGTCCCATCGGAGTGGCATGCTCGTGGGTTCCATAATTTATGGAAGGCTGTTAAGACATTTTAAAGTTTCGGAATTTTGTTTGCGATTGAGATTAAAAAATAGGATTTTTGCTCTGGAATTTTAAATTTGTCATTCACGAATATTTATGGCATTCCTTACTATGAATTTCAAGAATAACGATATTTTAAGTAATAAGAATTAAATCCACCATAATTTGTTACTATTTTCTTATCTTTACATGATCCTTAGATTCTATCCAACTTCGTAACCATTTCGGCGAAAAACCCCGATATTCAAGATATCTTAAAATATCCTTTATATTTGAATAATATATCCACTCATGTTCGTGAATTTTTATAACAATTAATTTACATTTTTCGGATAATTTTTCGTCTGGACTATCCGCAAATAAAAGTGCTGCAATAAACAATTCATGCGCATTATTTTTATTAACTTGTGTGTCAATAAGAAGAGACCTTAAGGTAACCTCTGTTTGATGCAATGTCAACTTTTTTGATAAATATAGATCAATGATCGAGGATGGCCGAACTCCTTCATAATTGCCCTTGATAAACTGCTTTGAGGAGATTTTTTGAAAGCATTCTTTTTCTATAAATGATTGAATAATTTCAATAGGTGGGTGAAGTTGTCTGTGCAAATCTTCCCATTCTTCTTTCCAGGCATCTAATCCCATATGTGACGCAATAGCTCGTGCCGAGAGCAACTCTATCTCCCAGACATGTTCATCAGAATCTTTATCAAGAGGGAAAAAGGGCGGTAATGGCCATATGAACTTATCTTGATAAACTTGTCGGACGTGAGTAACTTCATTTCTTGCTTTTACGAGCGTGGAAACCAGCGTTTGTGTTTTTGTATCAAGCATACCAAGCTGATCAAGTGAATAACAAATTTTGGAAAATACCGAAAGTTGACCATCAGCTAGAAGAAGGCTACGAAGCTGCCTGAACTTTTGATTCTTTTCTTGCTCTAGGTGATTACCCCTTAGTTTAAAAGAGTCACTAAATAGATTAATAAGAAAATTATTTAATTTATTTTCACTTTCTACAATGAGTTGTTCCTGATAATAGTTTGAAAGAAGTTCCAATATGTGAAAGTATGCGAGAAGTGATTCATCAGAATATAATTGTGCATCGCTTTGTTCTTTAAGATACAGAGCTTTACGCCATCTATCTAATAAAGAGGCAGCCAAGCGTCTAGTATCCTCGTCATTCGAACTAAGAATCAATAAAAGTCTTAATAGATCTTTAGACTTATCCTTTCCTTCGATAATGAAGTCAGATACTTCAACTTTATTTGGGATTCCTGTTTGACTTTTATTTAATTTGTGCGAACGACTACCCTTTATTTCATAGATTGTGAAAGCACGCCCACTTAAAAAGCTTAACACGCTCAGAATGATTAAAACACGAGGACGACTATATCGAGCTGTTTCTAAAACTGAATCAATCTTATCTAATTGAGATTCAGTTTCTATTAAAAGATGCCCATACAGTGGTTGATTATTTGAATGCTCAAAATTCATTTTTAGTTGTTCTTCTCCGAAAAATTCAGGAATTTCGTCTATGGTAAAAATGTGCGAATGCAAAGCATAGAAATTGGCCTTTAGATGAAGATCTAGAGGAATATAATATTTAAAGATACCTCTTTCTATAGTTGAGACTCCCATTTCTCTTATAAATATTTTTTTTATCCTCCCATTACCTTGTAGCTCTTATGCTCATATAATTCTTTCGCTTTCTCTCTAATTTTATCCGTCTCCTTCAACTTCATCTTATTAAACCAGCAACGCGGTAGCCTGCACTGCGGTTTCTGCCACACTTTTTCTTTTTGAAAAAAGAAAACTTGTGCTAAAAGAAAAAAAGAGAAAAAAAGAATTCCCCCTGAAAACACTTTTTAAAAGTGTTTGATTTATATTTCATACAAATCCAAGGACTGATAGAAGCTGGTATGTACATCAGCATTTCAGATTTTGTTCGAGAGGCGATAAGGGATAAGCTGCGTGCCGTAAAGGTTGTGAAGGTGCGTGATATCACGTATGACGAAGCGAAGCAAGAAGTGTTAGGGTATTATCGGTCATACAAAGGGGCATATCCACACGAAGTTGCTGAAGATTTAGCATTGGACTACGACCTTGTTTGGGAGATTACCGAAGAGTTAAAGGCAGAAAAAAGGCTCGAGGTGATCGAATGACAACAATCTACACGGAGGAAGGAGCTACCATTGTGGGTGACATATTGGTCGGAGAAGCGAGAACGATCTCGAAACCTCTTGTCATCGTCAAGACAGGTAGGCACAAAGCGCAACGGATCATCCTCAGAGAGAATGCGAGATGTAGAATCGAGAAGAAGTTACGATTCATCGGGTAAACTCCAAATTTCCCCTTCTACACAAGCTATACCGGAAGTTTTCCAATCTTTCTTAGCACAGGTTCTTTCTTATAGAAAGAAAGTGTGCCCCTTACTTCTCGATCACCATCTCCTCGACAGCCATGCCGAAATGCCGCGCCGCTTCCGTGACATGAACGAGCACCTCGTCACCTTCTTTCAAATCGACTACAGAAATCGGCTTATCCTTACCCATTAACTTGATCGTTTCCGCGTTCTGGAGAATGATACTGCATTTCCTCATCTTGTCGTCACCAACGTCAACCTCAGCCTCGACGAGCATAAGCGGTCGTTTCTCGATCTTCGACCGACCGACCACTGCTTTTCGTGCCTTACCCTCAGCATTGACGATCAATACCTCATCACCGGATGCTAACTCAGACAGATATTTCGTCTTCTCGCCTACGAGCACGTACGCATACACCGGGCCCGCATTAACGCGAAACGGTCTCGCGGCAACATACGGGCTCTCCTCCGATTCCGAGTGCACGAGGAATAACGCAAACGACTGCGAACCCACGAGCATGCCCTCGCCACGCACCATCAACGAGCACGTATCCACGCATACCCGATCGCCCATTTCGAGTTCCTTGACCTTTGTTACCCGTGCGGTGGATAACGGGATAGTGCCCATGGTGCTTGCATCCCGTATCTCTACTGCCTTCTTTGTCTCTGAAGGATCGTCCGTATCAATAAGAACGCCATCAGCGCCATATTCCAGTGTTTCCAGTGCTGTTCGTGCCTCTTCAGCGCTCTGCACACCCGCAATGACCTTCACTTCCTTCTGCTGCAACTCCGCAATGATATTCTCCAGCGGAATGATCTTCCACTCTTTTCCAATCACAATCACATAATTCGCGTAATCCGCGATACTCACGGCAAAACGCTCGTAAGCCTTGCCGCGTATCTCGACATAGCCTGCATTGGGCTTCGTACCAATCGTCTGTTTCAATGCACCCAGCACTTGTGATTCACTGAGGTCCGACGGAATCGGCGTGGTGCCATCACCTTCACTTCGCTTACCATATACGACAATGTCAGCTGCTCCTTCTAACGTATCGGCTGGTAAAAACGCAGCTATAGTGATACGACCTAACTCCTTCACCTTTGCGACGTCTTCCGGTTCTACGAGCACTCCTTCAACCCCTGATTCCAAACCAGCGGTAATACGCGCCTTCCGCGCCTCCCAGGTTCCTACCTCAGCATCAGCCTTTATCCATATCTCTTTTTTCTGCGCGTTCATGCTCCGTTCAACTCTCTTTTATCTTCTTTAAACAACCTCAATGGCGACGGTTATCGAGCATTCAATCACGTAAAAGTTCCATTGCCTCCGCTGCTGAGAAGTTCTCATGCACGATCTTGCTCATTGCTCTGGTCATATGAGCAGGATTCTTATGCTGAAACACATTTCGCCCGATCGACACACCAGAGGCACCGACGGAAATCGCGTCCTCGACCATCTTCAGCACTTCCGCATCTGTATTCGCCTTGGGCCCTCCTGCTATGATAACCGGTACCGGACATCCACTTATAACCTGCTTAAAGGTGTCAGGATCACCCGTATAATTGGTTTTGATGAGATCAGCGCCGAGTTCAGCACCGACACGGGCCGCGTGCATCACCAGCTCGGGATCGTGCTCGTTCTTCACCTTTTTGCCACGCGGATACATCATCGCCAAAAGGGGTATGCCCCATTCCTCGCACACCATGGTCGTCATACCAAGTGCTTCAAGCATCTCCGGTTCGCTTTCCGCACCTACATTCACGTGCATCGAGACTGCATCAGCACCTAACCGTACTACTTCTTCAACCGTGGCAACAGTGACTTTATTCAAGGGATCAGGCCCCAATGAAGTGCTCGCCGATATATGTATGATGAGCCCGATATCTTTGCCATATCCGCGGTGTCCCGCTATCACAATGCCCTTATGAAGGAGAACCGCATTTGCGCCCCCTTCCGCTACGGCATTTACTGCACTCCTCATGTCCGTCAACCCGTAAATGGGTCCTGCGGTTACGCCATGGTCCATAGGAACAATAACGCTTCGTCCACTGTTCCGATCGACGATCCGTTCCATTCGGATACTTTTGCCTATGCTCATCCGTTCCATTCTCTCACGTATACTTGTCATTTTCTCCTCCCTACCTCTTTCCTAGCCTCTTATCCTTCCTTCTATAGCCTCCATCCATTGTGCAATTGCATTTTATCCTTATACGTATTAATCGTATACTTTCCAAATTCATAGATTTGTTGCACTATTCTCCCACAGAAAGGAGCTGGCATCCATCATCTTCGTCGTTATGCGCATCTTCTCGCCTCATTGTTCATTGACACACTTTGAAATATAAATATATACATATATATAGCGCCCGGCGCAGCACCGCTTCTCGGTCATTGACATACGATCAAAAGAGGTCTCTCTTGTTCAAAGGTGATTAAACCTCACACCAATCGTAAGGTCTCCAAATTCATCGGCGCGACCGTTTCGATATTCAACTTCTTGTGTATGCCGCTTGCGAGCGTCATGCATTTATTACTCTCGCCATGCATGCAAATCACCTTGGAGGGCAAAGGATTTATCCGTTTCACGTATTCAAGCAATTGATTACGGTCAGAATGCCCGGAAAAACCATCGATGGTCGCTATCTCCATCTCTACTTTTATATTCTCCACTTTGCCACTGTTGGAAAACTGCATCTCATTCCATCCCTTCTGTATCCTCCTCCCGAGCGTTCCTTCTGCCTGGTACCCAACAAAGATGAGCGTATTCCGTTCATCACCGGCCAGACCTTTCAAGTATTCAAGCACAGGACCGCCGTTGAGCATGCCGGAGGTGGAAAGTATGATGGATGATTCTTTCTCATCGATCACCGCCTTCCTTTTCTCTGAATCGTCCACCTGAACGAAAATATCAGCTAAGAACGGGTTCTCTCCCTGGAATATAGAATTCTTGAGATTCTTGTTGAGATACTCGGGATAAGCGGTATGGACTGCCGTTGCCTCCCATATCATACCGTCTAAATAAACCGGCACCTCCAACTGCATTCCCTCCAATCCGATCATAACCTCTTGCGAACGACCAACCGCAAAGGCAGGGATAATAACTTTCCCTCCTCTCTGTATCGTCTTCTCGATCACCTCCTTTAAATTCTTCTCTGCTTCTCGTCTCGACGGCTGGAGATCGTTCATCCCGCCGTAGGTCGATTCAATGACCAATGCTTCGAGCCGTGTAAAACCATTAAAAGCGGGATCGAAAAGAAAGGTCCGCTCGTACTTTATGTCACCCGTAAATGCAATATTATAAAGTCCCTTTCCCGCATGGAAATAGGCAATCGAAGAGCCCAGTATGTGCCCTGCATTGTAAAAGGTGAGTTTTACATCGGGTGCTATATCCGTTACATCGCCATACTTTAATGGAATCGTATGTCGAATCGTATCGCGTATAAAAGCCGATTTATACGGTATCTTTTTGCCATCCCGTGCGGAGACCTCGATATAGTCAAGCAGTAAGAGTGACATAAGGTCTCGCGTCGGTTGTGTCGTGTAAACCGGGCCGTCATATCCATACATAAACAAAAGCGGCACTAAGCCTGAATGGTCAAGATGTGCATGCGTTATGACCACCGCACTGATATCCGTTATTGGTAATACTTCAGGCGCATAGAGATATGGAGTTCCTTCGGAGCCCACACTTACGCCACATTCTATTAAAATCTTCGTCTCCGACGTAGAGAGCATGAATGAATTTCTCCCAACCTCTCTGCAGCCACCTAAAGTCGTTATACGCAGCCATTCATCTTCTTTTGTCTTCTCGCTGTATATCTTCCTCCCGACTTTCTTCAGGAAGTCCTTCCTGAATTCGCTCTCCTCGCGTAGGTATCTCCGCGTACTTTTTATTATCGAGGATTGTATTGGTGGTGCTCTGATCACGTTAGGTCGCCACCCTATCTCCTTTGCGACTTCTCTCAGTGTTGCGCCATGCGTGCCGATGACCAAGCCGGGCTTCTCAGCTTCTATAATAACCTCAGCCGTGTCCATATCAAAATAGATATCTTTTATGCCCCCCTCTTCAGGGATAATATCGTGAATAATCTTCGAGGCCTTTTCAGGGTCCATCAGTATGTTGCTACTCGGTCTCACGGAGATACGTTTCTTCAAATCCTTCGCTAAGGTTCGAACGATCGCGCCATCGTCGACGAAAGTCTGCGTATCTTCTGTGTATATAACGAGTTCCGGGCCTTCAAATTCCACGCCGGTAATGCTCACATGAGCTGGCAATAACTCTATTATTCTTCGCTTTAACTCTAAAAGCGTTTCTTCTGGTTTCATTGTCCTTCCTCTCTCTAATCGTTTTTGCTTAGTCTTCCACTGTCCTTTCTAACGTATCAATACCCGGTAAACTTCAACCCAACCATAAACTGCGAGTTCTTCACTTTCGTTCTTACGAGTAATCCTTAAAAAAGAATCAAGTAAGAGAATCCCTTATCTTTTTTATTTTATCTTCGCTTAACTCCTCATATTTTTCCTTTGTTATAACAATCACTTCCATCTCACCGCCCGAGGCGCTGTCCCTCTTCATCGCGGAATGCAATGCTTGTATCGCGAGCGCTGTTCCCTTTTCCACTGACATGTCTTTGATATACCTATCTTCCAACACGCCATAAGCAATGGGTGAGCCGGAACCAGTGGCTGCTACTTCTTTCTCCTCAGTATTGCCACCCAATGGGTCTACCGAAAATATGTGCACCCCATTTCGGTCTATGCCTCCTATGAGGAGTTGCACAATATACGGATAGAATCGCTGACCGTTCAGCACATTGGACAACAGCGTTGCTACTGCTCTTACGGTCATAGGCTCTTCTCGCCGTATCTTATAGAGCTTCACCTCTACAGACATCAATCTAATCAGTGCCTGCGCATCTCCTACTATTCCCGCCGTTGTTATTCCCAGACGGTCGTCCACCTGATAGATCTTCTTCGCGGCTTTAGAAGCAATAAAAGAACCCATTGTCGCTCTCTTCTCGCTCGCCAGCACTATGCCGCCATCGCAGATTAAACCAACGGTAGTCGTTCCCTTTTTTATTTGATCCTCTATCTCCATTATTTATATACCTCCATGTGTTGTGGTGAGCTTTACATGTTTTACCCCTTTCAAACTCATTATTCGTTCCGCCAATTCCTTTATCTTCTTCGCATCTCCTTTTATCACGATTATCTCAAAGCAGTTCTCCTCGTCTAAATGAATATGGGTTGATGACTTAATCATCGCCATGTAACGATGTTGCGCCTCAGTTAATTCATCGCCCAATCCTCGTTGGTTATGATCATAAATATAGGTGATGGTTCCGATCTCCTCACCAGATTCACGCTCCATCCATTCATATTCTACTATATACGCTCTGATCGCATCTCGTATCCCTTCAGACCGCGATGAATACCCCCTCCCTCTTATTATGGTATCAAACTTGTTCAACAGATTTGAAGGTAGAGAAACTCCTATTCGAGTTAATCCACGCGCTTCTTCCATTTTTCTCCCTCCACTGATTCCAATATTCGTCTTATTATCTCTTCAGCCTTACAGAAGGCATTTGAATTGCGCTTTTTTATACGGATAACCGTCGAATGAAAGCCTTTTTCTTTGAGCCTCCGTTCTAGCTCCTTTTCATCAAAATCCTGATCATACCCTAACGCTATTACATCAGGGTTTATACTATATAAAGGTTCAAATATATCCTTTTCGCTCCCCAGCATCGCTTTGTCTACCATTTTCAGTGCTGCAACCATCTTCAACCGTTGCTCCTCGGGTATAATCGGCGTTCTTTTTCGCTTCCTTACATTTACATCTCTGCCAACAATGACGTAGAGTTCGTCACCCAGCTTCTTTGCTTCCTCTAAAAACAGGAGATGCCCCGGGTGCAGTATTTCAAATGTGCCCGTCGCCAGTACCCTTACCATAGCTCTTCCCCCTCTCCTTCGTTCAATTTAGCTCCATCCTTTTCAACTATTCTCAACTCTCGCTCTTCGCCTTGAGCATTGTAACATTTCCAGTTATCCCTCGCATAAGGATAGCAAGCAATGATATGATACTCTCCCGTTTTGGCGAACATCAACAAATCCTGTTCTGACGGTCTCATCGCGGCGGGATGAGGGTGACTATGAACAGACCCAACGTACGTAAGACCCATTGGCATCATATCCCGGCGTATAATCGCAGTCTCATCGGATGAAATCGTGCCCGGAAGAAAAAAGACATCGGTTATGAGCTCATTCTCAGCGCAGAGCATGCCGATGAATTCCCGAGGATGATTTGATTTAGCCACTTCCAGAATGAAATCCAACGCATCCTTTGCTATTCCCTCTATCCGGTTGCCCTTACGCATCTTGCTCGTCACTCACTAAAGCATCATGGTTAAAGATAAATTACTTCAAGAAGACCTGAATTCAAGAAAGGTTAAAAACAAACCGCCCGTCGGTTTTCACATCTCCGGCATTGGGCAACGTTCCGAACTTTGCGCGTAATATCAAATCCGCAACGTCATAATTTAACACTCGTGCGATTCCCACAATGGATGTGGTAGGGCGTGGATTGACGTCCACCACGTATGCTCTTTCTTCGTCAGCCAAGACGAAATCTATGCCCACGTAGCCTTTACAGTGAAATATCGATACCACCTTCTTACTAATGCGCATTATCTCGCGCTCAGCAGCTCGTCCTATATTGTAAGGGACAAAGCCGCCTTCATATCGCAGGTGTTGGCCCTCCTTCCTAATACATTGTTTGTTAATGGTGAGCGGCAACACAGAAGAGTTGCCCGCAATAACACTGCTGCTTATATCATCTCCGTCTATGAATTCCGTGATAATATAATCGGGACTGTCGAGAAGAGGTAGTATATCCGCATGATGCCCATTTCCATTCAGTATACAAACGTTTTCCGCTGCACATCCATATCGCGGCTTACCAACGTACCTCTGCGCTTCCGTGTGCTCGAGTTCTTCTAAGGAGACAATCCGGGGGACAAGTATTCCTTTGTCATGTAAAATTTTTGAGGTCAGCAGCTTATCAGTACAGTTTTTCACGGCGTCCGAAGGGCAGCCGAGATTGACGGTATTCGACTCTATCAGCTTTGTAAGCGTGTAGAGCTGATCATCCGGAGCAATAACGAGTCCCGCATCGCACTCCTTTGAGAGCCTGTCTACTGCTGCGTCAAAATCAGTTTCAGCCAGCGGATACACAACTTCATGGCCAATACGCTCAAATCCATCTTTGAGCGTTGAGAGCATCGCTTTTCCCTCTCGTAATAACGATGCACTCTTGTCCTCTCCGCCTCCTACCGCATACTCAGCAACCAGTATCCTCATGCCGGGTTATTTCTTTACGGGCACAAGTGCTTTCCCGTGTTCAGCGAGCGTTGCTAAGGCAAGGAGTATATTCGCGAAATAGTCATTCTGCAGGGATTTGCCCAAGTCTTTCTCCCAGCTCTTTTTCATCTGATTAAATCGTTTAGCTGTCGCTTCCGATATTTTGCCGATGCTGGAAGAATAGGCAACTACTTCCGCCTTACCTGCTTTCTTGGTTTTTTCTATCTCTTTTGCTGCTTCTCTTCTCCTTTTTTGCATCTCGGTAATGGGATATCCCTGGGCATTTACCGCTCGTGTCACCGATGATCTCTTCATGGGTGACTCTCGGATCTTGTTCTCCTCTTCCAGAATTTCGTCGATGGTTATCGTGCCTTGTTCAATCCGTTCACGGTACTTCTGGAGCCATCCAGGGCCACTCCCTTTCACGGTGGTCTCTTCAACACGCATTTCAGGGGCTTCCTCCGCTTCTTCCTCCTTCACTGCTTCCCCTTTCTTCCCTCTTTGCAATCCTTTAATCGGATGCCCCATCGCATTTATCGCTCGGGTCACCGATGATCTCTTCATGGGCGACTCTCGGATCTTGTTCTCCTCTTCCAGAATTTCGTCGATGGTTATCGTGCCTTGTTCAATCCGTTCACGGTACTTCTGGAGCCATCCAGGGCCACTCCCTTTCACGGTGGTCTCTTCAACACGCATTTCAGGGGCTTCCTCCGCTTCTCCCTCCTTCTCGCCTCCTTCCGCTCCTCCTTTCTTCTCGCTCCGTAATTCGGTAATATGATACCCCATCGCATTGATCGCGCGCTTGGCTGTTGCGAGCTTTATAGGCGACTCCCGTGTCTTGTTCTCCTTCTCCAGAATCTCCTCTACGGTAATGGTCCCTTTTTCTATCTGTTCACGATATTTCTGAAGCCATTCTGGTCCTTTATCTATCCGTTCGGATTCTTCTTGCGTTTCTGTGATTTCCTTGGCTTCTTCGACTTCTAATTCTTCAGCCTCTTCTCCGTTCTTCTTTTTTCGTAATCCCGTAATAGGATATCCCATCGCATTGATCGCTCTCGTTACTGATGATATCTTAATGGGTGACGCTCGCAACTTGTTCTCCTCATCCAAAATCTCTTCCACGGTAATCGTATCTTGCTCGATCCTCTCTTTGTATTTCAATATCCAACTCGGTGGCCGCTCTATCCTCCCCATTTCATCTTCATCCCAAGGTCTTTCTCTTTCTCCAACACTGAAAATATATATGGTATTATGTAATGTAATTTATGTACTATAATTTTAGAAGAGCGTATAAATAAAGAAAAGAAAGGTGGTGATTCAAAATTCCCTGCGGAAAGAAGCGAAAGATAGCAAAGATGCGGAAGCACAAGCTGAAGAAGAGACGTAAGAGGATGAGATATAAGAAGTAAGTTTGACGCCG
>CAYNTR010000002.1:25272-55257 GCA_964400255.1 uncultured Halobacteria archaeon | reverse complement strand
GTTGGAGTTCCGCCCATATTGCCTGGTCTTTACCGGTCTTCGTCAACCGCTCTCTGAATTTCCAGACGGTCGTAAAATCCGGGATATCCTCTGGAAATCCAAGAAACTTTATGAACGAGAGCCTATCCGCAGCCTGCCTTTCGAGTTCCGGATCGGAGAGCCCGTACCACTGCTGGAGCACGAGCAGCTTGATCATCACCACCTCATCAATATTTGGCCTACCACCTTGTTCGCTCTTGTTATCGTACATATCACCCACAATCGGGCGAAACGCTTCCCAATCTATCAGCGATTCAATCTCTGCCAGCCGATCGCCAAGTTCTGCCACTCGCTTGTACGCCTCTTTTAAGCCGAAGTCCATTAAGGTTTCCATGATATATGATTATATATACAATCATATAAAAAATTTGTATATTCATCCTAGGGGTTTTTCAAAATTCTCTCATGATTAACGCAAAAGAGCTCTTGGAAAAATGTGAGCAAGAGCTGAAACGGAGCAGATGGGGTCTTTTGTGGAAGAGTGTTAGGAGTGAGTTTGGTGGATTTAGACGAGACTTTTTTGAGAATACCATCATGAACGAGAAGGAGACAGAAAGGTTCTTTAAGGTTTGTGATAATAGAATAGATTACGCACAAAAGCTTCTCGGGCAACTTACTACGAGTGTTAGTATATTAATTAGTGCAATACTCATCTTCTTTTCTCTATTAATAGATAATTTTACTTTTAATCCCGAACAATCTTATCCCTTTATACATTTTTTTGAAAAATTGAGCCCAGTCCTTCTGATCTTCCTAATGCTTGTTGCTCTCTTACTAGTAATTATGCTCATATCACTCCTCTTTTACAGAATCGAATATCATGCATGGTATGCCTTTAAAGAAGGTGCATTGCTCTTGCAAGTAGGGATAGAAGATCCTCCTCTAGCCAGTGATTCCGGGAATTGCTTGTAATAATGTCGGCTAGGGCATGTAAATTTAGGATTTTACGCTTTCTTTTTCCGTTCTGGCTGATTTGTGCCTATAAAACCTCCGTTTCAAAACCGCCTTTTCGGATTCGATGATGAGCTCGACGAGGTGCTCGTTCACTTCCGGCTCTTCAGAGTATGAACTTTGCTCGGCACACTCATAGCCGCTTCTTGGATCTTTCGCAACTTCCCTTGCATCAAAACCTACATCCCTAAGAATTTAAACAATCCATAGACCAAAAAGGCCGGCCAAACGATTGCTTTCAACAATCCGAGCACGCCCATCCAAAATGTTGTTGCCTGCCCGATAAAATACACTGCCGCACCGATAAAACCCAAGCCATAGACGGCACCTGCAGGGCCACTTTCACACACCTTTTCTTTTTCCATGCTATTCACCTTCTATAAAACAGTAATCCAAATGAACTTTATAAATGCGGTTTGACTAACAGAACCGGACGTGAGGTTTTTCCTAATCCGACTCTTCAGAGTATGAGCTTTGCTCGGTGCACCCCACCATAAATATAAGACAACACATCTTATTGTAGGAAGTGTTGACATGCCCGGAATGCTGAGCGACATGCTCTCTGCATTTGAAATGCCAAATGTGGCAGACGCTGGAAACGACCGAGGGGTGTTGATAAGATGAATATGAGATCACTGCAGCCAACTCCTTTTATAGATGACAGGTCTCATCCTCATGTCCATGTCGCTACGGGAGAAGGTGCATATGATAACACGAGACAAGTTCTCTCACAAATCAACCTCGCTGCAGTCAAAGGCAAACGTGTTCTTTTAAAGCCAAATGCAGGGCGAATTGCTACTGCCGGTTCGGGGATTACCACCAACCCCCAAGTTGTGGCTGCAGCAATTGATGCATTTCTCGAGGCAGAAGCAAGCGTTGCTGTTGGCGAGAGCCCTATAACAGGAGTCAAAACAACGGAGGCATTAGAAGCAACCGGTATTGCGTCAGTGGCCCGTGAGCGCAACTGTCCGTTGATTGATATGGACGCTCGGCAGCCCGTTCATGTGATTATCGAAGACGGCGTTGCAATACAGTCGCTTGAGGTGTGCCCTGAAGTGGTCGAGTACGACGTTGTCGTTTCAATCCCGGTCATGAAAACCCACATGCACACAGTTGTCACGCTGGCGGTGAAAAATATGAAAGGATGTCTGTGGCGCCGCACAAAGGTTGATCTTCACATGCTACCTCCAATTGAGGATATGGACGACAAACCTCTTAATATCGCCATTGCTGATATGGCATCGGTTCTTCGTCCGCATCTATCGATCATTGATGGCATTACTGGAATGGAAGGGCTGGGTCCAAGCGCCGGGCAGGCTAAGAAACTTGATCTGGTTGTGGCAGGGATTGATCCTTTAGCAGTTGACGCCGTTGCCTGCTCGCTCATGGGGCTGAAGGCAGAAGATGTGCCACACCTGCGTATTTGCGCTGAACGAGGATATGGCGTGATCGATATCTCAAGGATACAGGTGAATCCTGCTCGGTGGCATGATTTTATCTCCCCTTTTGAGCCCCCTCCTGACAACTTATCGATACAGTTCCCGGGTATCACCATTCTTGATGAAATGTCATGCAGTGCCTGCCAGTCCACAGTTTTGATGTTATTGAAACGGTATAGGAGGCAGGTCTTCGACTCCTTCCCCGGACAGGAGAATGTCACCATTGCAATCGGGAAGGGACATCAGTCTGTTCCATGCGGTACGGTCTGCATCGGTAACTGCACTGCTCAACATAAAAAGCAGGGTGTTTTTGTACCCAGATGTCCGCCTGTGGCGACTCAAATCCTGGAAATGATTTCAGAAAACGAACCTGAAGAAAGCCCCGACGTTCAGATCGAGTAGAGCTGTTGACTTCTTGATAATGCACTTCGATTTAGTTAACTCAAAAGTCCCAAGTCAACTTGAGGATAATCAAAATACCCCCCTTTGGCTTTTATTTATTTTTTAGTTCTATAAAACCGCCGCTTCAAAACCGCCTTTTCGGATTCGATGATTAACTCGATGAGATGCTCGTTTACCTTATGTTCTTTTTGCAATATTTCTGACGCGTCACCTACTTTGAGCCCTTTCCCTGCAAGGGTAACTAACGCCGCCTTTCCATACGCTAAAATCAAGTCGGCGGATTTTAGTGCGTCATCAACCAGCGTGCTTCCTTTTTTACTCGTACTTTTACTTGCACCCGTGCGTTTACTAATGCCTCTTCTCACATCGCTCGCATCCACGTTTAACGCCCCTATCCTTCTGGATTCGCATTCTGGGCATTGCAAACGTACTATGTCAACGTCGTTTATTCTCTGCACCTCGGTATACCGCCAACAATTCGTGCAGACAAACGTTAAGGATTCGTCAAACAGTCGTGCCTGTACATATTTGAGGATGACCCGATGCATTCGCTCCGGAGGGATGAGTTCGTACCCCCGTTTAACGACTTCAACGATGCCCGCGATCGGGCTGACCTTCGGTCCTTTTATCACTGCTATACTGAGTTCTCCCGTGTTAATTTGCGTTAAGAGCTTAGCCGTCAGGTTAATAGCCACATCCTTATCCTGAGCTTCCCGTACCGCTTCGTCAAAGACCGCAGATCCCTCAAAGCTCCTTATCACGTTATCCAGGTCAAGATCGCTCAATGAGGCATCCCTGGCGATCGCTCCGAATCGGCGGGCCACATGGATAAACCTCATTTTAAATAGCCTGCTTCGGACTAATGCGTTCACGGCGAGCTGCTCAATAGGTTTCGAGGCTAAATCGCGGATAATCGTCACAACATCTTCGGGTTCCACGTCCGCTTCACCCGTTTTGAGCAGTATCCGATACGGATCCTGCTGCACGCCAACCGGGAAACCTATCTGATCAGAGAGCACGGACGCTAAAAGCATCGCGAAGGTTCGATTTTCACGAAGCCCAAATGCACAGTGGAGGATTATATAGTCCTTCCACCGTTCGAGGGTCAACTGCTTGTCCGTTGGAACGGGATAGCCTTTTTTCACATGCTTGACCACTTCGTCGATAGATCGGTTAATCGTCTCCTGGTCGCATGGATAGTTCATTATGAGTTCTCTTTCTAGCTTTTCAAGCTCGGTACCACTTGCAAGCTCTTGTTCGACAATCCCACGAATCGCTCCCACTTCATTGGCGATCGCATAGGGAACAGGAATCTCCTCTCCCGCCCAGCTCGGTATGGATCCTGTCGGATCTTCTTCATGCCGGACATAAATCCGCTCACCGTAGACATGCAATATTTTCCAGACTCGACCGCCTTCGATGAACTTGTTCCCGGGACTGCCATACTCTGCAACGAAGGCTTCATCTAAAACGCCTACTGGAGTATCATCTTCATCAATGACCAAGTAATGTCT
Source organism: uncultured Halobacteria archaeon (assembly GCA_964400255.1). Classification (GTDB taxonomy): domain Archaea; phylum Halobacteriota; class Syntropharchaeia; order Alkanophagales; family Methanospirareceae; genus JACGMN01. Next base: position 50,912 of record CAYNTR010000002.1, on the reverse strand, counting down.
CACCTCAGGAATCATGGACAAATGCTCGAAATAATACGTGTAGAGCGGTTTTATCCGCTGAGGTCTCAGAAATACTTTGTCGTCTTCTGAGAACCACACTAATCGGGGGATTCGCGAATGCATATAGCTCAATACGGAAACTAATTCGTCCTCCTCAAGATCCCGATAGGGATACGCTCGTTTTAGCACGTTCAAGGCTTCTTCAAAGCTCCATTTCCGTTTCGTCAGCAGCAACCCCGCTAGTTGATGTGCCAAGACGTCAAGCGGTTTCTCAGGAATATCCGCGGGCTCTAAATCGTCTGCAAGAGCACGGCGAGAAATGACCAGCGCTTCCAACGCATCATCCGAATCCTGGACCACAATCGCACCGTGTGCAATCCCACCTATTCGATGCCCGCTCCGACCGATTCGCTGGAGAAGGCGGGTGACCTGCCTCGGTGAGTTGTACTGGATAACAAAATCTAACCGCCCGATATCAATCCCCAATTCCAAGGAACTCGTGCAAATAATCCCCTGCAACGTGCCGTCTTTGATACCCCGCTCAACATTTACTCGAGACGGCTTCGAGAGCGAGCCATGGTGCACACCCACGAGGAAGTTCAAATCCCACACGCGGAATCGACTACCGAGTATTTCCGTTATCGACCGCGTATTGGTGAATATCAGTGTTGATTTATGCTCTTCGACGAGCTTCTTCATCAACCGTAACCGCGCAGCGACTTCGGGATACGTGTACAGCTCCTCAGCCAGTTTATAATCCTCCGCATCAGCTTTGGGATAATAAACCGCTACCTGCACTGACCTGACTACGGAAACGTTGATTATCTCACAAGCTCTTTCTGTTCCGGCCAAAAAGTTCGCCACCCTATCAGGCGAGCCTATGGTCGCCGATAAACCAACGATTTGGAATTCGCCGTCTTTCAAGTAGCGAAGCCGCTCCAATGCAAGGGCGAGTTGCGAGCCCCGTTTGTCAATCGCAAGCTCATGCACTTCATCAATAATTACCCACGTGACTGCTGCCAGGTGTTGACGCATAATCCTACCGGGTAATATCGCCTGTAACGTTTCCGGCGTGGTAATTAAGATATCGGGTGGAACCATTGCCTGAGCTTCTCGTTCCCGCGTCGAGGTGTCGCCATGCCGCACGCCCAACCGTAAGTCAAGTCGTTTACACCACCATTGCAATCGCTCAAGCATATCTCTGTTCAACGCCTTCAGGGGCGTTATGTACAGGACTTTTATGCCAGGCCTTCGCTCAGTTTTGATTAACGCATCTAATACCGGTAACAATGCAGCCTCAGTCTTTCCCGTTGCCGTTGGAGCGATCAATAACACGTTCTTTCCCGCCATTATGGGCGGAATAGCCTTACTCTGGGGTTCAGTAGGGACTGAAAAACCTTTTTCCAGAATGGCTTTCTGAACGGGACTCGAGAATGAGGAGAACACGGTTGATGGCATTTCTATCTTTACGATATCTATACGTATCAATGTAATAATGACGTAGAAAAAGATGTGTTGGTGGGGTAACTATTAATTAAGGCACTTTCATTATCTTATAATTGGTGATTATGATGATTTCGGAAGAGTTGCTCATGAAAATGTATGAGGAAATTAAAGCGATAAGAGAGGAGCTAGATGAGATTAAGATTGCTATTATTCCGGAAGATGAGCCTAGTGAGGAGGAATTGAGGGAGATTGAGTTAGGGAATAGGGAGATTTCTGAGGGAAAGTATAGACCCTGGATAGCGATTAAAGAGGAATTAACTAATGTTTGAGGTGCTTTTAACCAATAAAGCTGAAAAGGCCCTCAAGGCATTAAGTGGTATAAAGCTGAAGAGAAGGATTGAAGAAGCGATTGACAATCTCGCTTACACGTATTTCCCAAAAGGATATGATATAAAGAAACTAAAAGGTGTGAAGAACACGTATAGGCTGAGGATTGGGGGCTATCGGATAATTTATGCGGTTGACTTCAAAAAGTCCAAAATATTCATTTTGGCACTCTCGCATAGGGAAAGAGCATACTAAACGATAGCTTTGAAATAGAATTGGTTGACACGCACCACTCCCAACTCATTGCAACTTTATAGAGCGGGGCATAAAAGGAAAATCTGGGATTTCCTTCAAATTTTCTTCTCAGCCAAACTCTTTCCTTCGGTCATGAAAGGAATGACTCTGTTTAGGGGTTCAGTAGGGACTGAAAACCCCTTTTCCAAAATGGCTTTTTGAACGGGACTCGCGAACGAGGAGAACACAGTTGATGGCATTTCTGTCTTTACGATATCTATAACGTATCAATGTGATTTGACGTAGAAAAAGATCGATCGATCTTTTTTAATGAGCGGGAAAATCGGAGAAAAAATTCCAAAAAGATATAAAGCGCTACACATAACGGAGATACAATGAGAGAGTAACACCATAATTTGCGTTACAATCAAAAGGAGGAACCGAAATGGGGGAATTATTTCATCGTAAACGCGGCGTTATACCTGCCTGTGATGTTACTGATCTAAAAACGTTGAGGAAACTCATTGAAGCTACGTATGACATTGAAGGTATTGTGGGCTACAAACTCGGAGCTTTGCTCGGATTGACCTATGGTCTCCCGCAAGTAGTCCGCATCGTCACTGAGTACACGGACTTACCGGTGATCTATGACCACCAAAAAGCAGGAACGGACATCCCCCAAATGAGCGAAAAGTTTGCGTCCGTCTGCGCTGACGCCGGGATAAAGGGCGTGATCATCTTTCCACAGGCGGGTCCGCAGACCGAAGCAGCATTCATAGATGCACTCTCTGAAAAAAAATTGACACCCATGGTGGGTGGTGAGATGACGCATCCACAATACCTGGCGGAAGAGGGCGGATTTATCAGGGACAACGCACCCGAAGAGATGTACACCATTGCAGCCGAGAAGGGTGTGGAACACTTTGTTGTACCGGGGACGAAACCCACGGTTATTAAGCACTACCATAAGTTGCTGTCTGGAATGGTGAAAGAGCCAAAATACAGTATGCCCGGCATTGGCAAACAGGGCGGAGACATAAGGTCCGCTTTTGAGTCTTTAGAAGGTGCACCGGCATATGCAATCGTCGGGAGGGGGATCTATGAGCATGAGGATATCGCAGCCGCCGCGCGGCGATTTTGCGATGAAGCGCTTAATTCGGCGGGTGAATAGCGTATGAGCTGGCACGACGAAAAAGAGGACTTGGGAAAAGAAATCATACGTGCGCTATACGACCATGGCATGATAAAGACGTGGTTTAAGGATAACCCACACGGATGGACACTCGTTTCAGGCATATGGAGTCCTCTTTATATCCAACTTCGTCCTCTGTCATCATACCCCGAACTGCTCAAGAACGTTGGTTATGCCTTGGGCAGTCTGCTCAAGGAGGAATGCAAAGAAGTTAACAGGATCATTGGCGTGGCAACTTCAGGCATACCGATAGCCACCGCCATTTCTATAGTAGCGAACATACCTTCCTGTTTCACCCGAAAATTGGAGGGTGTGAGATCGTTAGAGGATTTTAACCGGTTTGTCAAAACCTATGGCGAGCATTCAATGATCGAGGGTATCTTGGAAGATGGTGATACGGTGGGGCTCGTGGATGACCTGGTAACAAGGTTCGATAGCAAAATGATCGCTCTCAAACAACTCGAATTCGAGCTCAAAGTACGAGGGTTAACGCGGGTAACGTGTTCAGATATCATCGTCTTGCTGGATAGAGAGCAGGGAGCGCAAGCGCTTGCGAAAGAATACGGGATAGCCCTCCATTCTTTGATTCCGTTTAGGTCAAAAGGGGTATCCTGGCTTAAGGACGTTTTTGCTGACTATGAATACGAAGTCATTGTGGATTATCTCCAGGACTCTGAGAAATATCAGGATCCGCACGTAAAAGAAGAGTTGTTTGATATTGCTTTGCGACACGGAAAAGTCTAAATACTCAAAGATTAGGATTCTTCGGACATGACAGTGCAGGTTCACCAGTTACCCAGTACATACATTTGTTACACCAATCACAGTGGACAATTGAGTCCATCAAACCGTTTCTTGATTTATTCACGATGTGCGGGTCGGCTACCTGGGCTCTGCCCATTGCTACAAGGTCTGCTTTCCCATCAGCGATGACATCTTGAGCCAATTGGAGGTTACGAATGTTTCCGGCGCAGATTACCGGGACGTCAACAACTTCTATTATGCCCGCTGCAAGATGAACGTGCACGCCTTCGCCCATCTCTGTGGTTGGCACCATATGGTTCATGCTCTGATAGACGCCTGCTGCAACGCTGATGAGGTCTATTCCTGCGTCCACAAGCATCGGTGCAATCTTTTGTGTATCTGCCAAGGTCAGGCCACCTTCGACGAATTCTTCGGCACAGAAACGACAGATAATGGGCATATCGCCCACGGTGCTCCGCACTTTTTCGATGACCGCCAGCACGATTCTGGTTCGGTTCTCCAGGTTCCCACCATACTTATCGGTTCGCTTGTTCGAGTACGTCGATAAAAATCCTCCGAGCAAGTAACCAAAGGCCGCATGGATTTCCACCATATCAGCACCAGCATTTTTGGCTCTGAGAGCAGCAAGAGCGAAGTCGTCTTCGATCCGGAGTATCTCTTCCTCGCTCAATTCCCGCGACGTTTCTTTCATCACCGGACAGGGGATCGCTGAAGCTGCAACCAGCGGATGGCCCGTTATTCCCGAAAGCGTCTGCCTTCCAAAATGTATCAGTTGCACCGCGGCGACGGTGCCACACGCTTTAATCACCTGGAAGAGTTTTTTGAGACTCTCCATCTGGCGCTCATCGGTGAGCTGCAGGAGATTGGTAGCGCCTGCACCATTTTTAGAAACAGCTATACAGCCGACAACGGTAAGCCCCACGCCACCCCGAGCAATTTCCCGATAAAACTTCATTACACGCTCAGTAACAAATCTGTCCTCAGTTGCATAATTCGTTTGAAACGCGGGAAAAACAATCCTGTTAGGGATCGTTACGGCTCTAACCTCCAAGGGGGTAAAGACCTCCTTAAACATGATCTCTTCTCACCCCCCACTCTATCCTCAAAATCACCCATTCTTCGTATCTTTGCCACCGATGCGAAAGATTATTCATCCCGATATAAAAAAGTTTTACACCTTTTTGCTCAACGGTTAGTCAGCTCAGATCACTAGAGCGTTAGTACAGATAACACCGGCACAAACGTTCAATGCCTGAGATCCGAATAAAATCTGCAACTTATTTATGGATCGACAAGCATGACTATGCTATAGTGCACAGCAAATGGCAAAATTAGAGCTACAAGCCCTATTGAGTATTTCACAACCAGACCTGACGAAGAACCTTGATCAGCTACTCGAGGAGATCCTTACCAGTGTAGGCCATGAGATGGGAGCACATTCAGGGTCTATTATGCTCGTTAATGAGGAATCTGACGAACTTGAGATGGTGGCCACATTTGGGCTCCCCAGCGATTATATCGATCGTGTTTATAGCAAAGGAGTTCCTGTTACATTCAGTCCATCCGGTCTTGTTTTGAAGTCTGGAAAGTATTATACCGTGTCTAATATCTTTGAGGAGTCTCGAGATAAACCATGGATGGACCTTGCCCGTGAGTTAGGCTTCTCTGCACAGCTATTTATGCCAATGAAACGAAATGGGGAGGTAATAGGACTATTGAACATCTACATGCCCGAGCCCCACGAATTCACGAATGATGAGATAGCTTTTGTCTCGATAGCTGCAAACCAAGCAGCAGCGGTAATTGAAAATGCCCGATTATATACCAAGCTGCGGGAGAGCGAAGAGTTTAATTCCCGCCTCTCGAACAATTCGCCCAATCCAATAGTCGTTGTCAATCCGGATACGTCGGTACGATATGTGAATCCTGCTTTTGAACGGCTAACCAGGTTTTCTTCCACGGAGCTAATTGGCAAGAAAGCACCGTATCCGTGGTGGACGAAAGAAAGAGAGCGGCAAACCCACACCGATTTCGAAACAGCTCTGAGTAAAGGGGCGTATCGGCTTGAAGATGTATTCCAGAAGAAGAATGGAGAGCGATTTTGTGTCGAGATAACCTCGAGACCAATAAAGGAGAACGGTGAATTGAAGTATTACATAGCAAACTGGGTTGACATCACCGAGCGGAAACGGATTGATACCGCCCTTCAGGAATCGGAAGAGAAATATCGGATGTTGGTGGAGAACGCTAATGAAGCCATTGTTGTGGCTCAGGATCGCATGCTCAAGTTTGCCAATTCACAAACTTCGAAGATTATGGGCTATTCACAAGAGGAACTAATCTCTAAGCCCTTCCTGGAGTTTATCCACCCTGATGATCGGGAGATGGTGCATGAACGCTATCTGAGAAGATTGAAGGGAGAGGAGGTTCCCCATATTTATTCCCTCAGATTTATTGATAAAGAGGGCACTACCAGGTGGATGGAGTTCAACGGTGTCAAGTTCACCTGGGAAGGGAAACCTGCTGTTTTGACTTTCCTAACCGACGTCACCGAGCGTAAGCGTGCGGAAGAGGCGCTGCAGGAGAGTGAGAAGTGGTACCGTACACTTATCCAGAACTCATCCGACATCATCTTTGTTCTCGATGAGGTTGGGACAATACGTTATATGAGCCCCTCGGTAGAAAGAATCATTGGTTACAAACCAGAAGACATGGTCGGCAAGAATGGATTTGATTATTATCACCCAGAAGATATTCCGACTCTCCACGCTACCTTTGTGGGCTTGACCCAGCAGGCAGCAGGGACCGCTACCGCTGTTGCTCGCGCCTTACGTAAGGATGGCTCAGCTGTTTACTTAGAGATTGTTGATAAGAATCTCCTCAGCGACCCGCAAATAAGAGGTGTTGTAGGCAATTGCCGCGACATCACCGAGCGCAAACTGGCAGAGGAAAAACTTCGTGGGAACAGGGAACTGTTGAGTAACATCTTAGCAGCTTCACCGATAGGGATCGGTCTTGTTGAAGTTGGGCAGGGAGGTATTGATGATAGAAAACTTGGCTGGACAAATGAAAGCATGTTAAAAATATTCGGATTTGAACCAGGGGAAGAGTATTATGTCGGCAAAAGTGCCGAAGCAATTTATGCCTCGAAAGAAGAATACGAACGGGTTGGTAAAATATTTTATGAGAATCTTCAAAAAGGTCGACTGGCAGAAGTCGAAGCGAAACTGAAACGAAAAGACGGTTCCCTCTTCGATGGCCACATACGAATGAGTTTTCTGGATCCTGCTAATCCTCTGAAAGGTGCCGTTGCCGCCATTTCTGATATAACCTGGAGGAAGCAAGCGGAAGCGGAACTTAAAGATTCAGAGGAACGGCTGAGGATATTATTTGAATATGCACCTGATGCTTATTTCTTGACCGACTTAGAAGGCACCTTAGTAGACGGTAATAAAGCCGCAGAGGAACTGTGCGGTTATACGAAGGAGGAAGTAATGGGAAAGAATCTTTTTAAACTAAACATATTGCATCCCGAGCACATTACAAAAGCGATTAAATCGTTAGAAATACGTGCACAGGGGCAACCTGCCGGACCAGAGGAGTTTATTTTAACTCGTAAAGACGGCAAAAAGAGGGTAGTGGAAATAAGAACGTTCCCCGTAAAGATCAAAAACGATACGTTGGTCTTAAACATTGCTCGTGACATCACCGGGCGAAAGCAGGTGGAAGACGCATTATTAACCAAAAACAGGGAACTGGAGCGCGAAATCGAGAAACGTAAGCGAATCGAGAATGCCTTAAGACTGAGCGAGCGAAAGTACAAGGAGATAACTGAGTTCTTACCAGACCAAATTTACGAGTCCATATTGATCCTATCTTAATGCCTGGTTTCTTCGTGGGAAATGATCCTGTGCCACGATTGAGGCGAGTTCGGCCCCAAGCACAAAGATAGCTTGCTTATGATCCTCTTTGCTCCGATGCACCTGGAATGGAGTGATGTTCAAAGCATTGTACCTGCTAAAATTGCCGTTTATGCCATTTTCCTCGCAATATTTCTTAAATTGCGCTAATAACATGTGAAGGTACACCAGCTCTTCTTTTTTCATGTAGACATTGGTTTCTATTCCTGCTATTTAAACTTACCGTATACTCTGTACCCATCACATCACTTTTTTTACCAATTCCTACATAAGGATCGAGATGCTTAGCGAGACTGAAAAGCGGAACAAGATTCACCAAAAACAATAAAGAAAACCAAGCATCGTAAAAATATGAAAAAACGTTAACCCAACTGCATGATTCAGTTAGTTACTCAACCGCATAGCCCAACGTTTCACACAGCGCTCTTCGTTCTTTCTTCTCAGCCTCCGTCTCGATCCTATTCGCCGATGTCCCATCAACCACTCCAATGACTGCTCGTCCAAGTTCGGTCTCGGCAACGAGAACATCCAAGGGATTGGCAGAGGCGACGAATATAGTGGCAACTGCAGGATGTGACTTCAAAGCATTCAGCACATTTATGGGATATGCATTATCCATGATAATAAAAAAAGTGTGAGAGGCGGCGATTTGGAGGCAGTTCTCACTGGCTAACTTCTTCAACTTCTCCTCATTCCCCGTAACTCTCGTCAATCTCGGTACCGCTTCGTTCATCGCAACAGCACAGTGGATTCCGGGCACCGTCGTCAAAAGTGTCTTGAAGAGATCATCGCAGGTATAAATACTGAAATTACCCTGACCGATTATCACCTGCTTCTCTCCGGGATTCGTTACCCTTAACCGCTCTATTTTCACTGTCGCTTCAGCGGCACCCACTTTTTCATCCCCAGTGCCTGATTTTGATCAAACTATCTAAAAGTCTGTTTCTACTCCTCCAACATGCTGACAGCCTCTTGCTCGCATACGTCTACACAAGCCTCACAATCGGTGCACTCCTCATTGTTTACTACTGCATGCTGTTCTCGCTCATGTGGAGCAGTGCTTGGGTCATCTTCAACCAAAGCTATGCACTCTACCGCACACTCCTCTGCACAATTGCTCGTTCCCTTTTCCTTTATACCCTTACAGCCGTTACACTTCTCCAAATCTATTAATACTCCCATTTCTTTTTCTTCACCTATCCTACCTTCTTTTTTCATCATATATAAAAATTGCTATTTTTTTCCGAAAACCACTTCTCTTCAGCTAAGAGACAAGGGCTTAATGGCGAGATAAACCTCCTTTTCACCGATTTTCCATTTCTTCTCGTAAAGGTGCTCGTCCTCTGCCGAACTTGATGACGTCCCTTCTTCTATACTGATGGCGAGCGTCTCGTTACAGATATACTCGGAGAAGTTATGGATCGCACCCGTTACTTCGGGGTCGCAAGCATACAAAATCCCTATCTTCTCCGTATAGTCCAGGTCAAGGTCTTTCCTCATACCTTGAATTCTTCGCACGATGTCTCTAACCAATCCTTCCTCGATGAGTTGTTTATCCGGACAGCAGTCCAAGAACAAGATCGTCTCCTCATCCACTTCCACTTGTTTATAATCCTCGGAACCAGGAATGCCACGCCTGAACTCTTGATCTTCGAATTTCACCTCGCGCACATTTACCTCTTCCTTCAGTATCTCTACTAAACACTCCCCTTTCTCACGTTTCTCCTTACCACACACGACCACCACTTCTTTTAATGGCTGTCGTATCTTTATCCCTGCATCTGACCTCGCTCGCCTACCCGCCTCTACCAATCGCGATATCAATTCCATTGATGACTCTAATTCACCGTCTATACAGGAAGCATCGGGAGAGGGATAGTCACAAAGATGGACACTTGCAGGTTCGGCTTCCACAATGCCCCGGACCATATTTTGATACATATATTCAGTGATGAAGGGCACAAACGGCGCGAGCAGTTTGCAGAGAGAAACAAGGACTTCGTACAGCGTCAGATACGCACAATCCTTATCAAAGTTCTCTTCGACTATCCAGAACCGTCTCCGCGACCTCCGGATATACCAGTTGCTCAAATCATTGGTAACAAACTCCTCGATTTTCCTCGAGGCGACGTGCAGTTCAAAGCGTTCAAGCGCATCAATGACCTCCTTCGTGAGTGTGTTCAATCGCGAGATGATCCACCTATCCATCGCATTCCGCTCTTCCACCGGGATGCTCTTCTCCGTTGGATTGAATTCGTCTATGGTGGCGTACGTAACGAAGAAGAAATACGAGTTCCAGAGCGTATTCAAGAACTTCTTTTGTTTCTCTCGTATTGCCGGCACTGAGAACCGTATGTCATCTGATGGAGGCCCTGCGGTGAAAAGATACCAGCGCAACGCATCGGCGCCTTCAGCATCAAATATAGCGTTTATATTAACCACGTTGCCCTTGCTCTTACTCATCTTCACGCCTTTCTCATCCAGGATGTGCCCCAGCGAAAGCACGTTGCGATAGGACGGGGTATCAAAAATCGCGGTGGAAACGCCGAGAAGCGAATAGAACCACCCTCTCGTCTGGTCAATCGCTTCAGTAATGAAATCTGCAGGGAAGTTCTGCTCAAACTCCTCTACCTCAAACGGATAGTGCCACTGCGCAAACGGAGCAGAACCGGAATCATACCAGCAGTCGATTACATCTTTTACCCGTCTCATTTCGCTACCACATTTGTCGCACGGCAGCACTATATCGTCAATATACGGTCTGTGCAGGTCAATATCGCTCGGAAGAGAAGTCTTCGCCTTTTCCCGTAATTCCTGTATGCTGCCCACACAATCTTGATGGTCACAGTTGGTGCACTCCCAAATATTCAACGGAGTGCCCCAGAATCGCTCCCTGCTCAGTGCCCAATCCTCGATATTCTCCAAAAAGTTTCCGAATCGCCCGTATTTCAAATGGGCGGGGTACCAGTTGATCGTATCATTATTTGCGAGCACTTGGTCACGGAGCGAGTGCATTGCGATAAACCACGATTCACGTGCATAGTACAAAAGCGGCGAAAAACAGCGCCAGCAGAACGGATACGAATGTAAATAACGTTCCTTTTTATATAAGACACCACGCTGCTCCAGCATCTCGATGATGAGCTTATCAGCATCCTTCACAAACATGCCTTCCAGTGGTGGAACTTCAGGGGTAAACCGACCTTCATCATTCACAGGTTGTGAAAAACCCAGCTTTCTCTCTCTGGAGACCTCGTAATCCACTTCCCCAAAGGCTGGCGCTATATGGACAATGCCTGTACCTTCCTCAAGCGTGACGAAATCCGCAGTAATTACTTTATGTGCTTCACCACCTTCGACGCGAGCATACTCAAAAAGCGGTACATACTCCAATCCCTCGAGCTCTTGTCCTTGAAATCGTTCTAATAGTTCGTATTCGTCGTCTAATACATCCAATCGTGCTTCAGCAAGGATCATATTCTCTTCTTTCAGCCCTTCGTCGGCTTGAATGCTCACGCGGACCTTTACGTACGGGTTCGTGGGATGAACGGCAAGTGCGATATTCCCTAATAGCGTCCAGGGCGTGGTAGTCCACGCTAACATGAAGAGTGGCTCAGACTCATTCTCGCGCTTCACTTTGAATTTCACAAAAACCGACGGGTCCTCCACGTCTTGATAGCCCTGCGCCACCTCATGGCTGCTCAGCGTGGTCTCACACCGCGGACAAAACGGAACAACTTTATGACCTTTATACAACAAACCCTTATCCCAGATCTCTTTTAACGACCACCAAACCGATTCGATATACGCGTTCTCAAACGTGATGTAGGGGTCGTCCATATCGATCCAGAACCCCACACGCTTAGTGGCGTTCACCCATTCTTTTTCGTACCTGAAAACGGACTCTTTACATTTTTTATTGAAATTTTCTATTCCGTATTTCTCTATATCTCTCTTCGTGCTCAGTCCAAGCTCTTTCTCTACTTCGATCTCGACCGGCAACCCGTGCGTGTCCCAGCCTGCTTTCCGTTTCGCGTAGAACCCCTGCATCGTTTTGTATCTTAACACGAGGTCTTTTACAACCCGTGTAAGAATATGCCCCGGATGTGGCAGTCCATTTGCTGTGGGTGGCCCTTCGAGAAAAACGAACTGTTCACAACCCTCACGCTGGTCTACACTCCGCTTAAAAGTCTTTTCGCGTTCCCAGAGCTCTAAGATCCCTTCTTCCAATCGTGTAAAATCTGCTTTTTGCGTTTCTCTTTTGAAATACGGCATATCACCATCACCATCTGTTTATTGGACAGTACATCTTACTGTGATCTGACGATATATTGTTTAACCATTTCCTTTTAAGTACTCTTCATTTTTTACTTACGTTCTCTTTTTATTCTTTTGGCTACTCACGAGTAAAAACGGAACGATTACGCACAACAGCTATGCGCGAGATACGCAAACTATTGGCTATAGGCTATAGCGTCAGGCACATTGTCTGCTCAGGCAGGAGAGCCGGCTATGAGATGTATGCTGCCGATGCGTTTGGTGATGTTGATACGAGACGATGTGCCCAAAAATATTATCCCTTAGACCCGCTCCAGCTTCATACTGGCCTCAAACACCTTAAAGAGGCGATGCTTCATGTCGACGGTTTGATTATAGGTTCAGGATTTGAGAACGCGGATTTTAGCTGTTTAAAAAGAGAGGATCAAAGCAAGGTACTGGGAAACGCACCGGAGAAGACGAGAGAGATAGCGAATAAAGCGTGGCTTTCAGCTCGATTAGACGAGTTAAGTATTCCACACCCACTCACCTATACCGGTGGGGAGTTAACGGAACTGATAGAAAATAAGAAGCACGTACCGCTCCACTATCCCGTGGTAGCAAAGCCTGCGTACGGTGGTGGAGGAACCGCCAATTTCTTTTGTCAGACTGAAGAGGAGTTGATTCGGTGCGCAAAACAATTACCCGAGTTCTTGTATCAGGAGTACATGAAAGGGACACATGCCTCGGTGTCAGTTATCCTCGCCAAACGAGAGGCCATTTCGGTGTGCGTGAATGAACAGTTGCTCGGCGTGGAATCGCTCGGTGCTCCAGGACCCCTGGTCTATTGCGGGAACATCTCACCTCTTGTAACCACGTTTAATGATCGGGTGTGTGAACTTGCCGAGGAATTAACGCGTGCCGTAGGATTATTAGGCTCGAATGGTGTTGATTTTGTGATTACTGAGGCTGGCCCTTTTGTCATAGAAGTGAATCCCCGGTTGCAAGGCAGTCTGGACACGGTAGAGCTCTCTACCGGCTTAAATATTGTAGATGCGCATGTAAAAGCAAGTGAGGGAGCGCTGCCCGAAGGCGTAGCGGCGAAACAATACGCCGCTAAAACGATTGTCTTTGCCAAGCACGCAGGAGTAGTACGTGAAAATTTATGGCAAGAGAGGGGAGGAATCGTGGATATTCCAGAGAAAGGGAGAATTGTGAAGTCGGGACAACCGATAGCAACAGGAATAGGAATTGGCGATACCCGAGAACATGCGTGTGCTGAGGCAATGAAGTGTGTCGAGCGTATAAAGGCGAGCGTACACTAAAACGGTGTGAAGGAAATCACCACCTCCTTCTAACGGTTACCATTGCAAGCATAACGCTCACGAGGCAAATTAAAGCAATCATTCCGATTGGTGTTATTTCCGGAACCTGTGTGGGCAACAACTGAAGAACTTTTTTGTTCTCAGAAAACTCTGAAGTGTTTCCATTTGGATCTGTTGCGGTTGCGGTAATCCAATCATTAGGTGTCAGATCCCTGCCTGAAACATCAATGTCGCCATTGAAGTTGCCATTTGCGTCTGCAACGAGGTTTCCAAGATACACCTCACCCTCCCCATGATACGGATACACATCATTTAAAGCCTCAGGATTTGGATTGCTTGCGCCATCGAAACTGGAAATAAAGAATTCGAGATCTGCATTTGCAAACAAGAATTGCCCGGGTGCACTCCCCACATAGCCCTCAAGATGTAAGGCGTTTCCTTCTAATTTTGCGAAAGTGATGACCGGGAAATCGATCTCATCATTGCCATAGGGTGCGTTATAACTTCCATTATTCCACGTAACGCCCTCCCCGTTCTCATTGCCATACTGCAAATCGATCCCGAGGCCGTCATTGCCAAAAATCGAATTTTTACTGATGGTATTCCCATTTGCCGACATACTCTCATAGCTCGCGATAATTCCCGGGCCGTGGTTATCGAATACCAGATTGTTTCGTATAACGTTATTACACTGACCATCCCTTGCAACGATGCCGTGATAGTTACCAAATACGGTATTCTCCACCACTATATTCTGTCCACTCAGCGCTGTATCATTCGTAGAGCCAATTTCTATGCCCGCGCCCCCTCCTGAACTGCTGTTGATCGGGTCATTGATGGTGTTGTTCCGTGAGAGGCAGTATCGTACACTGCTGTTTATCCCGTTGATATCGATCCCATCATGTGCACTTGTTGCCCAGCCGTTCTCAAAACTCTCGCAATATTCAATGTCCATGGTCGTGGGGCCTTCCGCTACTGTCCCATCAATGCCTACCCGACCACACCAGCCGACGTAGCAGCCACTCACCTTTGCGTAGTTCGGGCGTAGGACCTGTATCCCAAACCAACTTATCCTCAAAGCATCTCCAGGATACGAGCCATTAGCCCTTGCTCCTACGATGCACCCCTTTATCAGATTGTCTTTCCCACCATCCGTATCGCCGCCAAACCCGACCCGAATTCCATTCCGTGCATTGAAAACCGCGACTCCCTCAATCGTAACATTAGAAACTCCCCGTTTTATCACGAGGGCGTCATAGTCACTATCATTAGCATTGATCTCAATTTCAGGTTTCTCAAACGCGGGAAAAGGCATCTCGTCTCCGGTAGCCGGCACTCCATCAGGACCGGTACCAACGGTGAATCCCGGGTGGGTTACTGACCAGCCGACTTGTTCTGGATTTGTATCTCCCTGATTTACCGTTTGCGTAGAACCGTTAATGATAACGCTATCACTTATCCTCGGAAGGTTTTGGACCAGCGTAATCGTCCACCACTGGTCATTGAAGCCGCTATCCGCTGTTGAAATGTTAAATTCGATGGTATCCAGTCCAGGATTGGCATTTGCCTGTTGAATCGCCTTTCGTAACGTTCCTGCTACCGCTGGAACGACATCTGCAGTAGAAATGACTGTATACGTTGCGGCATGGACTGTTCCGATCGACAAAAGTAATAGTAGGAGAGCGAGTGTTATCACGGTCAATGCAAAAGAAGAAGGCCGTTTGGAAAATAGCCTGTTAAAAGTACCCATTCTCGAATTAAGGTAATTTCCACAGAAACGACCTTTTATAGTCACTCTATTCGTATTTGCTATCATTTTTCACCCCCTCATAATTTAGTAAAATGAAAGGTCTATAAGGCTGTTTCTATTTTTGACTTTTGAGCACGCGCCTCTCTGTTCCAATAACCTTTAACGTATCAAACCTGTTATCTTTTCCATACTATGCACTGGACCTACGCAAAGGCGGGTGTGGATATTGAAAAAGAGCAAGAGGTAGTAAAAGCGCTCTCAGCAGAGATTACGAGAAAAACGGATTTACGAGGTTTTTCCGGGCTCTTTGAACTACCGTTTGATCCGAACCATCTGCTCGCAATCTCTACCGATGGCGTAGGCTCGAAGGTGCTCATCGCTGCAGCACTTGACAAGTGGGATACGATCGGTATAGACTGCATTGCGATGAACGTGAATGACATTTACTGCGTCGGTGCAACGCCGCTTGCGTTTGTCGATTATCTCGCGATGGAGAAGCCCGACGAAAGAATTGCAGCAGAGATCGGCAAAGGCTTAGAAGCAGGTGCGAAGATCGCTGATATGTACATTGTGAGCGGAGAAACGGCGATACTGCCAGAAGTGGTGAACGATTTAGACCTCTCGGGAACGTGCGTCGGATACGTACGGAAGGATAAGGTGATACGAGGTGAGCAGATACAAGTCGGCGACCTGGTTCTGGGCATCCAGAGTTCGGGAATACACAGCAATGGGCTAACACTGGCGCGGAAGGTCATAGAAGGGGTGGGATTGGCGTATACTGATCCATTCGCACCAAATCCAGCGAGAAGCATAGGCGAAGAGCTCCTCACGCCAACGCGAATTTATGTAGAGGTATTAGAGCTTTTTGAGCGCTGTGAAGTGCACGGGTTGGCGCATATCACCGGCAGCGGATTTTTAAAATTGGGCAGAATCACTAACCTCGGGTTCGATATTTACGATCCTCTCGAGCCCAATGCGATATTCACGTTCCTCCAGGAGAGGGGCAACATCACGGCTGAAGAGATGTATAGGACGTTCAATATGGGGATGGGCTTCGCGGTAGTACTTCCCGAGAGCGAGGAGCAGGAAGCACTTCGTATAACTCAGGGTAAAATCGTGGGTGAAATTGTAACAAAGGAAAAAGGTATAAAAATGGGTGATGTGCGGGTATCGTAGCAATTGCGAACCGCCAAGTGCTCATTGAAAAATAGAGTTTCAGAACTTTCCTTTTCGCGAGAAGTTAAAAAGTAAGATTTTACCCCAGTGAGAGAAAGGTCTATTCGAAATCTTTAGGGTGAGAAGATTGATAGTGTGAAGGTTGATAGGTCAGCACTTTTAGAAAACGGTTGATCCAAAAATCACACCTTTAGAAAAGGGCAATCGAAAAATAGAAGAGAAATAAATTTCGCTAGTTAGGAGGGACCGTAAGGGGGGTTCGGCCCCTTTATTTGGCGGGGAAGGTTGATAAGGTGGGCTCGGCCCCTTATTTCATCATCTTCATCATTTTACCGAGTGGCATCCCTTTCATCATTGGTATCTTCCCGCGGCCCGTACCTAACCGTTTCATCATCTTTTGCATCAACCGGTGATATTTGATCAGCGCACTCACCTCCGCCGTGGTCGTGCCCGAACCGCGAGCTATTCTTTTCAACCTCGAGCCATCGATTATCTTTGGATCGTTCAGCTCGTCCTCGGTCATTGAATCCATCATCACCTTGAATTTGCCCAATTTATCCTCGGTTATTTGATACATCTCCTCATCGATATCAACGCCGAGGCCGCCCAACGGCATCATTTGCAGTATCTTTTTGAACGGCCCCATCTTTCTCATCGCTTCTAACTGCTGATACAGATCTTTTAACGTGAATTTACCCTTCAAAATGTCCGCGTCAATATCCTTCTCCTCCAATCGCTCCTCTGCCATCTCGATTAATGACTTGAGGTCACCCATTCCGAGCAACCGAGAGATGAACCGATCAGCTTCAAATTTCTCGAAATCGTCTACCTTTTCACCCGTGCCTATAAATGCGACACCAGAATTCGTTTCGGAGACCGCCGAAAGTGCTCCACCACCTTTAGCAGTTCCATCCATCTTCGTTAAAATGATGCCGGTAATCCCCACGGCATCATCAAAAGCACGGGCTTGCACCGAAGCTTGCTGCCCGATGCTCGCATCCAAAATAAGAAAACGCTGTTCCGGCTTTATCCGCTCTTCGATCTTCCGTATCTCCTCGATCATCTCCTCCTCCAGCGCATGCCGCCCTGCAGTATCGATGATTTTAACATCGTACCTCTCAAACTCTTTCACTCCGTTTTGTACGATAGCCAACACATCCTTTCCTGCCGGCAGACGAGCGCTGTCATAAAAGGGAACACCGATTGAATCGCACAGTTGCCGGAGCTGGTCAGATGCTGCCGGTCGATACACGTCCGCACAGATAACCGCTGGTTTTAAGCCTTTCCGCTGAAAATATCGTGCAAGTTTCGCACATGACGAGGTCTTTCCTGAACCGTGCAACCCCACCATCATTATTTTCTGCGACGCCAAAGGAACGTCAATACCTTTACCCAGTATATGTATCAGCTCCTCGTAGACCACCTTGATCACATGTTCTCGCGGATTTAACGTCACTTTCTCTTGCAAGCTCCGCTCTCGAATGCGATTTGAAAGCTCCTTTACCAGAGAGATCTTCACATCCGCCTGGATCAATGCCCGCTGTATATCTCGCACGATCTCCTCAACTGTCTGCTTGTCGATTCGCTTTGCCATTGCTATCTTGCGAATCGTATCCTTCAGCGAACTGCTTAATCGCCCTAACATGGTTTACACCTTAACCTTCCTCTCCTATCTTGCCTTTTATAACTCATATCTCAATTTTCGTTTTTAAAAGTCCGAATTTTCAGGTACCTCGATCCCGAGATTTATCGTTACTTCTGCGATATCCGCGCAATACTTTGCTATTCTTCCCAAGCTCTCCAGTATCGCAAGAGCATGTATCTTGTCCGTCACACTCCTGTCTTCCGTTAAGATGTGCCCATTTATTTCTCCAACACGATCAATCAGCGCATTCACATCCCGTATCGCTTCATTCGCCTTTTCTCTATCCCGTGTTAATAACGAATCCAAGGTTTTATCGAAGAGTTGTTTCGTACGTGTCCCAATCTCTTTTATGCTCGTAATCCCGACCGGCGAGCTCATCAGCATAGAATTTCGTGCGATGCTCTCGATATGATCGCCCATCCGCTCCATGTTCTTCGCTATAATCCAGAATCCCAAGCTATCTCGCTGTCGATGCACCTCTATTTTCGTTGCAAGCTCTGGATCACTGATCGCGGCCTTAAGTTGTCGAACTATAAGCAGGTAAAACCTATCTAGCTCGTTATCTCGCTCTATAACATCTCGAGCACGGTTTCGGTCGCTGTGCTCAAGTGCAGAGATCGCATCTTCCTGCATCGCCGTTATGATCTTGGACATGCTTTGTATCGCATCTCGAAACGTGAAGTCTTCGTATTTCAGGAAACTTTTCAGCACGATTTCCTTTGACGACTCACCAACCACTTCCATGCCGATCAGCCGTTTCCTCACTTCCTCCTTTATCCGCTTCCTTTCCTCCGCTTCAAAGCCGCCGGGAGATAACAACTTAACGACATCGTAGCCAACGAGATAATACGCGATAATATACCGAAAGTTGTCCTCAAAGCTCTCGTTTGCAGCGAGTGCGAGTTCTGCGTATTTAAGCTGCTTCTCTTTCTCCTTCAGTGGCCTTAAGACGAGCGATTTATCGCTAAGCCGCCGCAAAGAGAGTTCATCTCCTTGCTTTACACCCGCTTCTCTCGCCCATTTAATAGGAAGTGAGATGGTATACGTTGACCCACCGGTGAGTTGAATTTTTCTCTTCTCCTCTTTCATCTCTAGTTCTCTTTATAGCTCTATATATATTTGGAAGAAGTATATAAAAATACGGGCGAGGCATTGGATTTTTATAAAATCAATTGCTTACCTTTTATTGGGTAATTATGGAACAGGAGGACTATATTCCAAGATACGAGTACGAGCGGTTAGAGAGCGAGTACCGTAGATTAAGGAGAAAATACGAGGAGACCGAGGCGTATAAAGAGGATTTAGAACGACTCGTTTCCAAATCGAGAGCCCCACCATTAGACTGCGGTTTCGTAGTCGAGAAACTTCACGACAGTGCTCTGGTGAACTTGAATGGGGCATTAAAAGCGTTACCTTATGGAACGCTTACTGAGGAAGAAATAGATGAGCTCAAGGAAGGGAAATATGTTTTTATAGGCCGCATACCGGATAAGAATAACCCCAGTGGGTTTACCATAGGTATAACGAATGTGTATGAACGAACCGTGGATTTGGAGGTTGGCGAGGTAGAAGAGCTGAGAAAGGAAGACGATGGGGAGAACTGGATCGTTGAAATTACCACGGGGAAAGGCCGTGGTCGGATCTATAAAAGGCTCAAAGAAGGAGAGTCCGAAAGAGTACGAGAGGGGATGAAGGTAGGACTCCTGCCCGGTACACTGGATATCATAAAAAGTTATAAAGCAAAGGAATATTCTCGTTATGAGGTCACCAAGAGTCCCGGAGTGAGTTTTAATGACATCGGTGGCTTGAAAGAGGTGAAGCAGGACTTAATAAAGAGCATTATTCTACCGATGGTTAACCCTGAGGATTATACAAAATATGGCGAAAGTTCCCGAAGGATACTGATGTATGGGCCACCGGGATGTGGGAAAACGATGTGTGCGAAAGCATTGGCATCGGCATTACCCAATTGTGAGTTTGTAAAAGTTGGTGCCGGCGAGCTGTTCAGTATGTGGCTGGGAGAGTCTGAGAAGAACGTTCGGATGGTGTTCAAAGCGGCGAACGACAAATTAGAGGAAGGGAAGAACGATTATGGGGTGATCTTCTTCGACGAGATCGATGCCTTAGCACAAGAACGAGGCATGTATATGGGATCTTCCGGTGCACCGGAACGAGTCACGGGCCAATTATTGGACATTTTAGATGGGTTTTACGCTTTACATCCACATCTCACGGTAATCGGGGCAACAAACCGGCTGCATCTTATCGATTCCGCTTTTCGGTCGCGATTTGACAAGATAATAGAGGTTACGAAGCCCGATAAAGAAGCTGCATGTTCCATTGCCCCCATTTATGCACGCAAGGTTCCAATCGACCGCTACCTGATACAAGAGAAAGGCGGAGAGGAGGCTGCAAGGGCATATCTGGTCAAAGAGATTATCAATTACATGTACAGTGTTGCGTACGTTGAGACTGAGATCGGCAGGATCAGGCGAGAGGATGCGATAACCGGGCGCTTCATTGCACAGATATTCGGATATGCGAGGGATAAGGCGCTGGAGGAGCGGACTATGCTGATGATGAAAAAAGGTGCGATCAGCAACGAGGAGCTGAAGAACATGTGGGAAAAGCAAGGTTTTTCGGCGATATTAGATTTAGGAAGCAAGGCAGAAGAGTTGCTGAAGCGATACAAACGCACTGAGGAGATCGGTGTGACCCTAAGGCACTTAAAAGAAGGATTTGATAAGTTCGTGCAACGAAGAGCGGAGGAGGTCTTAGCTTCAGGGTACGAAGAGATGCGTGAGGAAGAAACCGGGATGCATTTCTAATCTCGGATACGAAAAATGGAAACGGGAGATTTGACGAGGTGGCAAGGACTTGAACATGAATTTAGAATAGGGTTAAGTTCTGAATCTCCCGGATTGTACCGGTATGCGCGATTTTATCATGTTGACGAAGTGATTCACGCACTCGAGAACTACACGTTCTTTGACGAATCGCAAGCGATCTGCTCGAAGATGCGTCGAAGAAACGACGGCTTCTTGAGAAATGGATCACGCATTTACATCTGCACCGGTGGTCATCTCGAGATCGCAACGCCGGAATGCCGAGACGCCTTTGATGTGCTCAAATATGACAAGGCAGCGGAGCTCTATATGCAGATCGGCGTGGAGAAAGCAAACGAGAAATACTGTGAGAAAATAAAAAAACGGGGAAATGCTGCGTCCCATATCCAATGCTGGAAAGCGAACGTGGAGATAGACAAGCGGTATAGCAGGGGCACGCATGAGTCGTATATCGTGGACCGGAAGAAATTCGCGGGTAAGGAGAATTTGCTCATTCCCTTTTTGGTAATTCGTAAGATATTTTTTGGCGCTGGCGGCTACGTCGCGGATAAAGAGGGGATAAAATATGTGATATCGCCCAAAGCGATGGTTTCCAGGCGGGTTTTCACCGAATCCCCGTCTCAGTGGCCGATTTTATCCACACGTGACGAACCCTTGAGCACAAAGGACAAATATCGTGTCCATGTCACTTCAGGCGAAGGGGTTCGGTCGGAGGTCACGAGGCTGCTCACCAACGCCATTACATCGTATGTAATAGACGCGATAGAGTCAGGAAAAATCACGCATGTGGAGACACTCTGGAATCCACTCCAGACATTCAAAGATATTTCGGAGAACACCGAAGGCGAGTGGCGTGTCAATTTAATGAATCGAAGGACAGAATCGGCCATCGATTATCTGACGAGCTCTTATCTTGGGGCTGTCGAGGCGCTGTTTGAGGAGCGAGAAGTCTCTTACTGGGATAAATATGCTCTTGATACCTTTAAGAGGATTTGTAGCAAGTTTGAACAGGGTTTGCTTGAAGACCCCTACGTTTTTCGCCGTGTCGAATGGGTAATGAAGTTATGGGCGATAAAGAACGAGCTTAACAATTTTGAATATCGCTATATCCCGAAAGGGAAAATTGATTACCGAAATATGTATACAATGGATGAAGAGCGTGAGAAAGAGATAGCCGCATCTTTTGCGTTCACCAATCTCTGTGATTACGACCTATACGAGTCCCTTGCGGATAAGATCGGGGTAGAGCGAATACTCACCGAAGAGGACATAGGCGATGCGTTACTCTTTCCGCCAAAGAATTCACGGGCCGAGTTACGAGTGAAACTTGCGGCTGAATTCGAGAATGCGACACTGAGCTGGAATAAGATAACGATAAATAAGGAGCCGAATGTGAAGATAGATGTAAGTAGACCGAGCAGTGATGAATATGCACGGCTGTTTGAGCGTTATCCTGAACTGGCGCGTATGCCCAGTGCAGTCGTCGTATTTTTCCGAGAACGGGGTCGAGGAGAAGGAGCACGGCAGGTTCTCGTCCGATTGCTCGCAGAAGAGGAGGACATACAGGGCTGGGAAGAGGAGATAAGCAGAGAGATAAGAAATAGAATCGTCAGAAATCCCTATTTAGATTATTTATTGTATGCGAATAACAAGACCTTCCGATTTGACGAATTAGATGGCTGGGATGAGGAATCCATAAAAAAGAAGATCGAAGAGATACGGCGAGAAGAAAACGCGGAGTATGGAACGTAGCCAAAATACACTTCTCGTTACAATTGTCCTGAGCGTTTGAAACGGCTAAACTAATAAAGGAGAGGGATACGTGCTTAGGGTAGGAACAGAACAAAAGATACGAGGGGTCGAGCAGGAATATCCGGTAAGTGCGAAAGCGAGTTTAAATCCTTCTTCACTGGTGAATGCTGCAATCCAAGGCTTGAAAAGGAGAAAATTTTCACGAGCTGTGACCTGGGACATCACGATGGAAGTATCGCAAGAACTGCACGAATCGAGCATAGCCTCTTCATACGGTGATAACGGCTGTCGGATTTATAATGACCTGGGACATCTTGAAATCGCGACCCCGTCATACAATAACCCTTTTGACGCAGTGGCGTACGATAAAGCATCAGAGATATATGCCTTTGTCGGGTCACGGGAGGCGAGTGTATCGTTAAAGAAGAAGGTAGCCATCCACAAAAATAATGTTGCAAATTTCTTTACGTCGTCTGAAAGTGGTGTATTGAAGGGGAAAGTGGGAAAGATAAAGACCAATACCTACGCAACCCATGGCAACATACTCACTAATCGGGCAGTGTGCAGAGATTGGAGTAATGTCGAAAAAGCGCTCATACCGTGGGTCGTTACACGAATATTGTTCACCGGATCAGGAGATGTGGTTTCAGGAGACCGCGTTGGAAATGAGGGCGTGAAGTTCGTGATTTCGCCACGAGCGATGTTTGTTGTTCAAAAATCGTCTCTCTCTACGACCACGAAGAGAGGTATCTTGAACACGAGGGACCAGCCCCATGCTGCACATCACTATTGGCGACTACACGATATTCATTTCGAGGCGCTTCGTTCTGAATATGCACTGTTCTTGCGTGATATTGTGCACGCACTGGTAATTCAGGCCTTTGAATCAGGATTCGTAAACGATCCACCGGAGATAGAAGACCCCGTGCATGCATTCAAGAAACTCTCACTGGATACCCATGAATGCGAGTGGCAGGTAAAATTGAAGAATGGTGAGACAACCGATGCGGTCGCCATTTTGCGGTATTATCTCGATGCAATAGAGAAGATGCAGGAACATGACGGAGAAGCAATAAGTGCGTGGGATAAAATAGGGATTAACGGGTTAAAGGAGGTGATCGCGGACTTAGAAGCTCGACGGCTGGAGAACTATGTTGATGGGATCGACTGGGTAACGAAATTAGCGTTGCTCGTGAATTACGAGCCTAAAACCGCTGCTGAAGGGATGAGTATCTGTAACCAATATGCATTGCTGGATGAGAGCGTGCTGTATTACCTTAATGGCGAAAAGGAACGGCTCAAAAGTGAGTGCCTTTACAACCCTAGGGATTCATTAGCATTCGCACAGCGTAAACTCCCGCAGGTGGATTGGTCTTCTCTTGCAGAGAAGGTAACCCATGCCGTGAGTAATGCACCTGAGCAGACGAGAGAGTTTTTTAAGGCTTCGCTCTTGAAACGATATGGTTCGCAGGTAAAAAATGTGAGTTGGTCAAGGATCGAGCTCGATGAAGCGATGGTACTACTGGATGAGCCGTTTATGTTGAATAAGGATGAGATAGGCACTGCAATAATGGAGGATGCGGCATTAGAGGAAATTTTAACCGCAGCGAAAGAATTATATCCCGGGAAGGTGATTTATAACGCTTGAACAGGATTTGATTCGTGCCGCATGGAAAATGATAAATAGGTAGAACGCTAATCTGAAAGTAAAGATGCTTGCAAGGTGTAAAGTAGGCGGAAAGAATTCTACGAATGGAGGTCGTTAAAGGGAGCATGGAGGAAGAGGTAGAGGTAGAAGAGGAAGGAGAACCGATACGTGATGATGAGATAGAATACGGCGGAGAAGAAAAAAAGAAAGAGCTCGCAAGCATAATGGAACGGCTGAAGACGAGGGAGAAGAAGGAGAAAGCTGCCAACCTTGTAAGTAAATTGAAAGGGAAGAAGAAGGCGAACAAGAAGATAATGCCTTACGAGATATACGCAACCTCAGGTGAATGAGGATCGAATCGATACCTGACCTGTCAGAAGTTTTGTTCTTCAATTAAAAATCACACGCTTCGCGTACCTATTCTTTTTATATGACTTAATGCGTGAAGGATTTTTCCCTCTATGATCGTGTCGGGGGACTGGCGCTTCCGTTCTCTGGTGCCTCTTTCGTCATCCTGATTGCGTTCGCGATAGAACAACGAACCCATCAAGATTACTTAAATCCCAACAATAAGAATTGCAACAACAAGAATGCCGACATTTTTTAGAATTAACTATTGAAGCTGCTGGATAATCTCAGGCGGGATCTCACCTGGTGTGCTGGTGAGAGAAGGTATCAAGGAAGGCAATAAGGGGCCTATCACCATTATCAGGGCGCCACCGATGGCTAGAAACGCCACGAGAAAGGTCAGCAGCAAACTGAAGACGAACGGTAAGCAAATAGTTAAATTCCTCTTCCAAGTCTCAAACCCGCTGCGCAGTATACTGCCAAGCTCTTCTACCATCTTGCCTGTCTATCGTTAACATCGTCTTCGGAGTATAAAAACTAATCGTTCTGCTCCTTCAGTTCCTTTAACTTATTAATCCCTTTTGGGCTTAAATTATAGGTCATCCCTCCCGCTGTGGGATGTTGAATAATATATCCTTCTTTGAGAAGGCGCTTTAACGCTACCTTCCCTAATCCTCTAAAATCCTTCTTCAAACCTTTAAGTATTGTCTCTTCTTTCGGATGTGCATGTTTTGAATATTTAACTTTGGAATATAACGACAATAGAACTGCTATCTCCAACTCTTCAATTTTATTCTTAGTCATTAAAACATATCTATAATTTCATTCTATATAAAGGATTGACAGTATTTCAGTGGTTACTACTACCACTACTACTGTTGCTACTGCTGCTTCTACTGCTGATAATAACAATGTGTAATACCTACTAAAATGAAGTAAAGTAGGTATTATTTCAATCTGTGTAAATTTTAGTGTAAATTTTAGTGTCGATCTGTGTCGATCTGTGTCA
>CAYNTR010000002.1:0-25172 GCA_964400255.1 uncultured Halobacteria archaeon | reverse complement strand
AATCTGTGTAAATTTTAGTGTAAATTTTAGTGTCGATCTGTGTCGATCTGTGTCAGTATGTGCCAATCTGTGTAAATTTTAGTGCCAATTTTAGTGTCGATCTGTGTCGATCTGTGTCAATATGTGCCAATCTGTGTAAATTTTAGTGCCAATTTTAGTGTCAACCTTGCAGTCCATTATAGCGGCAGAGTAAAACACCTGCTTCACCTTCTCAAGGTTGTTTCTCACCAAACGGTGGCTTTTATGAGCGTACATCTCATAGGTATAATATGTGCGCGGGAGCATATTTCATGGCAAAACTTGATAGCGGTGAAGGGGATATAAGGAATTCACACGGGGTGGAGAAAGCTATATCTTCTTGTAAATGTAACTAAAAATCATGGAAGCTAAGGGCAGGGCATTTCTTACTCAGGCGCAGGCACTAAAGAAAGAGGAATCGACAGAGGAACGAATATACGAGTTATTGGAATTTTTGGAGGATAATGAAGGGCTGAGTATTTATCAGATCTCAAAAGAACTTGGTTGGAATCATGATTTGCTAATTTATTGTCTATCAAGGTTAGAAAAGATTGATTTAGTCAACGTAATAGAAGAAACAGAAAATAACGAGATAAAAAAGAAGATTTATGTAAACAGAAGATCAGGGATTCGAGATATGCTGAACTTGGATGAAATAGATCCAAGAGTGTTAAAAGAGTTTAGCATTTAACTTGATTGAGCAGGAATTCCTGTTATAAGGTTGTTTCTAATCGCTATGCGTTTTGCTGATCACAAAAGATTCAAACAATCCTTCTTGATCATATTCGCATAGAGATGCGCAATTCGTATGGGCTCAGGCAGTTTGTGGTTACGAATACACGATTTTATCAATTTGAGTGAGGTCTCTACGGATATCCTATGTCCCGGCGCTACGATGATGGGTTTAGCGCCCTTTTTGCTCTTAAAGTAATAGCCGACCTCTCTCCCTTGATAGGTGATTAGATGCGATTCCCCCTCCTCCCGGGGCACTTCGCCGGTACCGCATAAGAGGTTCTTCGTCACACCTATGGTTGGAATATCCAGGCTCACACCAACATGCGTGGCTAATCCGGCAAATCGTGGATGGTTAATGCCACCACCATCTATTACTAAGAGGTCAGGCTTCGTTTTAAGCGCGTGAAAGGCATTTATGAGGGCCCGGGCCTCCCTGAAGGAAAGGAGCCCGGGGATATACGGGAAATCGACCTGCTCCACGGAGTAGGCAGACGTGATAAACTCCAGTGACGGATACGCGAGAAGTACGACCGCGGATACTATGCGCTCCGTTGGATTTTCGTTGTCGGTATCAGAGGTATGCAAAAAAGCCTGGTCTGCACCAGCGATTACGGTGAGCGCTTCTAGACTTATTTCATCCTCAATCACCACTTTCGCCGCTATTTCCGCCTGTATACGATACAATTCCTCGGTAGCTTCTCTGGTAACCACAATCACACCTCTGATTCTTTATGTGCATGTAACCGGCTTAACCGCTCACGCATATCGCTCCAATGGCTTCCCTCCCAGTAGATCTTACCGCAACGCTCACAAATCCAGAAATCCCACTGCCCGAGCATGTGTGTTGGCACGTAACTTTCACCCTTCAGGTTATCACTTTCGCTCTCCTTGACCTTCCGGATTCGCGCATTGCAGTCACTGCACCTCAGTGGAACGGGTTCGAGGTTGATGGGTAGTTTATGCCGAAGCAGCTCCTTCAATTGCTCCATCACCTCATCGCTTTTTATGTACAGAACTCGCACCCCTTTTTTTCTCGCTGAAATGACAAGACGTTTATCTCGCGTGAGCAGTATACGCGATTCATCCTTTGCAAGATTTGCAATAGCGGTATCCTCATCTGCGTCTTCATTTCTGTCATGAGTGGCTATATCTGCAGCGTAAAGGGTATCATGTCCAAGGATGCGAAGCCAGGTACTGAGCTTTCCTAACATCCTATCAGTTACAAATCGAGGCGTTTCCTCTTTGAACCGAAAAAGTGTGTATTCGAAATTCGCCACGCGTCTTCCTTGTATTGCTATTCCCTCCTCTCTTAGGAGTCGTATTTTGGCATCCACACCCAGGCTATACCCGCCTACATCACCGTTGCTCCTGACGACACGATGACAGGGTATACTAATAGGATTGGGATTGTTTGCAACAGCCTGCCCCACTGCACGTGCTGCTCGAACTGAGCCGGTTAATTCTCGCGCGATCTCGCCATACGTTGTCACTTTTCCTTTTGGTATGCGCTTTACGAGGTTCAATACCGCTCCCCGGAAATTTCCAGCCATACCTTAACATATAACATAAAACATTATCAATTGAGAACTCAGAATGTCTCCGAGCGGTACAAGCCCTACAAATTTCGCACGTTATCCGTGGGTTTAGAAGCTATGAAATATGAGCACCTGATAAATAGGGTTTATAAACTGGTACTATTTACGTGGCAATTAAGATGCTCATATGGCTGATTGCCCGGTTAAGAGCTGTGAAGCGGCACGCAGCTAAATTCAGAATACTTACCATGCTCCTTTTTGTGGTTCTATTCGGCTCCATTGCATTTTCACATTTTGAAAAGAAAGGGATAGGAGATGCGGTGTATTGGATACTCGTGACGATTACAACGGTGGGTTACGGTGATATTTATCCTGAGACGACTGGTGGACGGATTACCTTTGTGCTGGTTGCATTGGGTGGGATAGGAACCATCGCATATATAATTGAACAACTCGTATCCTTCTCTACCGAGAGTGAATTAAAAAAAATATTCGGGTCCGGGGCGGTGAAGATGAAGAAGCACACCATTATTGTGGGATGGAATACCGAAGCAGAAGAGGCAATAAAGGAATTGAGGAACGAAAATGAGGATTTTTTAGTGGTTGGAAACGAATTGAATAATGCAGAGCTGAATGCACAGGATATACCGCATATTACGGGAGACCCGACAAAGACCGAGACGTTGATGAGATGCAATATCAAAAATGCGAAGACGATAATAATAACACCGAGAAGCGATTCTGAGACGATAATGGTTGCTCTCTCAGTCCAGAAACTGAATCCTGACATAAAAATCGTTGCGACTTGCGAATCACGAGAACATGTGGAAATGATGCGTGGGGCTGGTATTGACCATATCATCTCTGATGCGGAGATAAGCGGGAGGTTACTCGCTCATGCAGTTACCGAGCCCGTGGTTGTCAATTTCATTATTGATGCGACAACAACGGTTAACTTTGACTTGAAGCAGATGGAAGTGCCTGAAAAACTGAAGCTCTCAGAACTACCGCTGAAGGATGATGAAAAAGTAATCGCGTTATACCAGGATGGGCGCTTTATTTTCAACTTCCCTTTTGATGTTTCGCTGGATGCCGGCGATTGGTTAGTGGTCGTATCATCGAAACACACTAGTACATAAAGCTCCCAGCCATCTCCAATTATCAGCGAAACACCGATAAAGGAATTGCCTCATCGTGGAGCGCCGTAGCGACCAGCGCACCATTTACCCCTATCTTCTCCATCGCATCGATATCCTGGCAACTCCTCACGCCACCGCCACAGAGGATATGATGTTCTGAGATATCAACGGCACGCGCGAGGAAATCAAAATCAATGCCACGTTTCGTTCCTACTCTATCCAGTTCGAGCACAATTACATCCGTTATCGGATACTGATTGAGCGTTTCAATGAGCACAAGAGGATCTATCTGCAATCGCTTGTCGCTCGTTACCACCCCCTTGTCCAAAAGATCTACGCTTACACTCAAACATAAATCGTCACAAATGTTGCTCCGTGTGGCTTCCTCAATCAAATCCATGGATGTGGTTTCTGTACCCAACACGAAGGTATCCGCGAGTTTAGCTTCACCAACCTCTTTCAGGTCTTCAAGTTCTCGTATGCCATAATCCAGCATGATCCTCATTTCACCTTTTCGAGTGCTGAGTTCCCTCAAGATTTTACAGTTATCGCCCGTATTCATGAGTCGATTGAGGTCCGCGATATACACTTCCGCAGGCTTTATTTCGTCAACGACAGGGAGAGGATCGGAGGAATTAACGATGGAACTAAAGAGCTCAATGGGCTGGTACCGGCTACGGTCGCCTCGCTGCGCATGCACAACCATTCCGTCAAGTACATCCATCACAAAAATCAGTCTGAAACTCATTTTTCTCACTCCAGCATTCGGTAGTTCTGCGTCCGGTATCATCTTAGCTTTGCTCAACCGCTATTATTTTATGTATGATCCTTGCTTTTTTATTTTAACGCTTAAATCACAGAAACAGGGAGCGGAAAAGAATGCGTATTGAACGAGCACGAGGCACGAGAGATTTTTTGCCCGCGGAGATGAGAAAGAGACGGATAATGGAGGAGCGAATGCGTGAGATTGCAGAGCGTTGGGGCTATGAAGAGATACGAACACCCACGTTTGAGCGCTCTGAACTCTTCACACTCAAATCAGGTCAGGAAATCTTAAAGGAGATGTATGAATTCGAGGACAAAGGAGGGAGACATTTAGCGTTACGACCTGAGATCACCGCGTCTGTGGTACGAATGTATCTTAATGAGTTGAAGATGGCACCGCGGCCCACAAAGGTCTATTATTTTGGTAATTGTTTCAGGTACGAGGAGCCGCAAAAGGCACGGTATAGAGAGTTCTGGCAGTTTGGCACTGAGATCATCGGGACGGACACTCCGGAGGCACAGGCAGAACTCATTGCACTCGCTTTTACTATTCTGAATTCGTTAGGCATACAAGCTGAACTTCACGTGGGTCATGTGGGTCTGGTTCGGGAACTCTTACGAGGTGCCGAGATGAACGATGAGGATATTACCACAGTGATGCGATTGATAGACAAGGAGGAACGGCACGCCGTAATCGACTTCATGAGCGGATTGGACGTGAAAAAAGAGGTAATTGACGATTTGCTCTTTTTAACCGATTTAACGGGCAAAAATGCGCTACAAGAAGCGCGTGACCGAAACATCGTTGCTTCTGACAGCGCCGCGTTACGGGAGCTGGAGCTGCTGCTCGAAATTCTCGCGTATTACGAGGTTGATTATACGCTCAACTTGGGAATCGCACGGGGCTTGGATTATTACACGGGGATGGTATTCGAGATTTACGAGTCCGGCGGGCAGTTAGGAGCGCAGAATCAGCTCTGTGGTGGCGGCTCTTATCGGCTCGCAGCTCTGTTCGGTGGTGATGATATTCCGTCCACAGGATTTGCATTTGGTTTTGACCGAATGGCAGAGACATTCCGCGTTGAGGATGCAGCGGTGAGGCGAAAAGGCGTGGTGGTCGTGCCGATACGAGAGAAAAACACAGACCGTGAAGTTTTGAGAGTAGCGATACATTTAGCGTCTCAGCTGCGGGAATTCGTCCCCACACATATCGATTTGATGAACCGGAGTCTCAGCGCTCAGCTCAAGTACGCCAATACGCTCAACGATTCGTTTGCCATACTCGTGGGTAAAGACGAGCTGAACGAAGGCGTGGTAACCTTACGAGACCTGAAAACCGGTGACCAAGAGAAACTGCATGTCGAGGATTGTGTGGAGAGGATAAAGGTTTATTTTGAGCTCAACTAAAAACGAGGTTCATAAAGTTGAGGTGGAGCTAAATGAGGGACAAACGTAAACCCAAGGATTTCGATGAACTGGTAACGGAACTCGAGGAGAAGATACGGGAAGATGAGCGGGAGTTATACGGTGAAAAGACGCTTGAAGAAGCGTTAAATCCAAAAAACGTTGGTGAGTTGGAGCATCCCGATGGCGCCGCCAGCATAACTGATCCGAACGGAGATACTATGCAGATCCACCTGAAAGTTGAAGGAGGGACAATCATTGATAGTAAATTCATCACCGATGCGCGCGGCCCCACCATTGCGTTTGGCAGTGTCGTGACCGAATTGGTGAAGGGTAAAACCATCGTCGATGCATTCAAGATAGACGAAGAGGATATTTTATCGGTGCTTGATGGTTTACCCGAGGATGACCCACACACTCCAGAGCTTGCCGTGCGGGCGCTCAGAGCGGCTCTGGACGATTACACAAAGAAGCGTTGAGTAAGTTTCGTGTGAGATTCAGCGACTCTGCACGCCTACGTTCGTAACTAACTGATATGATACTTTTATTCTACAGTTGTGCTCACGATTCCAGTAATACTGTTACACTTTCACCTGCATCCACGTTCCTTTGAGGAAAACCGCGTAGATGACGATCGCCCTCAAAAACGTCTCGAGGGCCATGCCCAGCCAGATACCGAACAGGCCCAATCCTAATATAAAACCGAGTGTGTAGGACAGAGATATTCGCGTTACGATGAGGCTCATGAAATTGATGACCATCGGCACTTTGGTATAGCCCGCACCCCGCATCCCACCGGCGAGGGTAAAGAATGCGCCTAATGCAGGTTCGGAAAAGCCAATAATAAAGAGATAAAGCGCTGCTAGGCTTACAACCGTCTCTTCGCCGGTAAACACCATTGCGATATAGCCAGGGAGGAGGATGAACAGTAAACCCGTCGCGGTCATAAAGATCAGCCCGAGGTACGTAGAAGCGAGCACGGCCTTTTTCGCTTGCTCTTCGTCCTTCGCACCCAAGCACTGGCCGGAGAGCGTGGTGGCGGCGATGCCAAAGGCAAATGCGGGCATATACGCAACACTCTCAGCACGCAGCCCGATCTGGAATGCGGAGTAGCCAACGGTGCCAAAGCGAAGGATCATAATGGTAAAGATGATGGACGCAAAACTCCACATCCCCATCTCAATGCCCGCAGGAATACCAATCGAGAACATTTTCTTTACGGTATCCAGCCTGTATGTAATGTTCCTGCTGTAAACAGGATGTGTGATTAGTTTGTGGCCTGCCTGGAGTACCATGTAGAACGCAAAGGCGACGACGTATGATGTACCGGTCGCAATGCCCGCGCCAAGAACACCGAGTTCTGGAAAGCCAAATTTGCCAAAGATAAGGATATAGTTCATCAGGACGTTGTAGACGTTGGCAACGATATCCACGTACATCGGCGTTTTCGTATCGCCCGCAGCCCGTAAGACGCCGTGATAGACGATAAGGAGCACGACGAAGGGATAAAAAGCGAAAATAGACCGGATGTATTTCGTGCCTTCCGTGATCACCATGCCCCGTGCACCGAGATAGTAGATTGCATGGGGGCCAATGAAGACGCCAAAGAGCGCGATCGGAATCGAGAACAAAACGAGAGTGATTACTGAATCGGTGGCCACTCGTCCCGCCTCAGCATAATCCTCCTCGCCCCATCTTCTCGCTATTATTGCGATCGTGCCGGTAACGAGCCCCATGGTCAGGGGGAAGAACATGTGATACAACGTAAATCCAAGCCCAACGGCACTCAAACTGACATCCGCAGGCGGATACCGACCAAGCATGATGGTATCAGCAATGATCTGAAAAGTCATGAGGATATTAGACACGAGAGCAGGCAATGCAAGGGTTATCACCCGCCGATATACCGCCTTGTCCATATCCTCCCTTTAGTCCTCTTTGTATCTACGCTTTTTGGTATGGTTAGAGAAGAGGAGAAGACGCGGGCGGATAGCTGTCGAACTTAGATTCTCTCGATTCTCCCCCTCTTTTACACTGAGCTTGCTTTACGTTTAGATTGCGGCACCAGGCAAAAAGGGAAAATATAAAGCTGCAGAGTAACTTTTAAGAAGAGATAACCATGAAACTCGTCAAGATTCCACGCATGGAGAAGCAAGAGTATGACCAGTTAATCGCCGACGGCTATGTGAGCCGCATCGCGTTTGCCGGAGAGAAGTATCCGTATATCGCACCGTTTTTATACGTCTTCGACGGAACATTCATGTACTTCCTCTCAACGAAGTACGGTGACAAGATTCGCCACTTCCGTCAGAATCCGTACGTCGCCGTAGAAGTGGAGAAGTACAGCCCGGACCTCTCGACATACACCTTTGTGACGCTTTCAGGACGGCTCGTGGAAGTTGAAGACTCAAGTGTGAAGAAAGCCATCCGTGAGAGCTTTGTTCGCCTCATCAAGGATAAAAAACTCTCGAACCGTATTCTGGCTGCGCTCGGCCATTCACCTGAAGAGCCGCTCGAATCTATCGTTAAGGAAGAGCGAAGCCTGGTTTGGAAGCTTGTTGATGTAACTAACATCGTAGCCCTTAAAAACGTATAACCCTGTATCATAGTATGAGCGAACTCGAAGTTATGGGCGTGAAGAGGTGGAGGGCGAATCGATGATTGAATTCATTATACTCTGGATCATTTTGACGTTAGCGGGTGCGAGTATTATCGCGGCAATCGGGGAAAAGTACGGGACTGGCATAACCATTGGAATCTTCGTGGGCTTAGTCGTCATGGCGCAAATTCTGGCCAACAAGATAGTACTCTTCTGGCACTTCACCTTACCGGCGGGGGTCATTGTCTATGCAACCAGTTTTCTCATCACAGACATGTTGTGCGAGTTTTATGGTAAAAAGAAAGCGTTGGAGGCGGTATGGGGGGGATTCCTCGCATCTATTATCCTCGTGTTAGCGGTTGAAATAGCCATAGCGTGGCCGGCGGCAAGTTTCTGGACCGGACAAGAGGCCTTTCAAACCACCTTGCAATTGACCGATCGCATTGTTTTAGGCAGTTTAGTAGCCTACGTAGTCTCACAGAATTGGGATGTTTGGGTATTTCATGCACTCAAAGAAAAGACGCAGGGCAAACATCTGTGGTTACGAAACAATGCCTCAACGATGACCTCACAAGCATGGGATACGACTATCTTCATTACCATCGCATTTTACGGAATACTTCCCCTTGTTCC
Organism: uncultured Halobacteria archaeon; assembly: GCA_964400255.1. Lineage (GTDB taxonomy): Archaea > Halobacteriota > Syntropharchaeia > Alkanophagales > Methanospirareceae > JACGMN01. The sequence goes on along the minus strand of CAYNTR010000002.1, from coordinate 16,344 downwards.
GATGATTATCGGACAATATATGGTGAAATTACTGATCGCCGCAATCGATACGCCCTTTATCTACGGTGTGAGATGGGTAAAGACAAATCTATCAAAAGCAGATTAAATTAGGAAATTACACTGATTTTCTTAGCTGATATCGATCGGTGTCAGATAATCTAATAAGGTAAGATATGATGATCGCAATGAATTTTTCGGGAAGGAGCCTGTGGTGATTTGTGAATGGCATATTGTAAAGCATGAAAGAGGCTTATAGTCCCGTTCGTCGTAGAAACCCTTATAACTGAACACAGTGTATGCATACGTATGCTTGAGTTAGAAGGTCTGAGTACCGCAGCGAAAGTAGGCAAGCTCTTAATCTTCATTGCGATCATTATCGGCATCTTTTCAGCTCTGGTAATTTTGATGATTGGCACATTTGCGTTTGGACTGGATATGACGGCTCCCCGGCTCTTAGTGGCGTTTCTTGTTCCGCTCGGAGTGATTAAAGTTGTCGGTGTAGTCATTGGTATTTACGCGTACAAATCAGCAGCCAATAACGCGTTTCATAACGCAGGCATATTAGCACTAGTCTCAAGCCTGCTCCCACCACTTGATCTCATCATGCTGATCGGGGGTATTTCATGTTTGGTGAGTGCTGAAGCAAACCGATAACTGCGAGCTCATCACGTTTCAATAAACGTCTTGCGAACGAGCTCTTCTAAGTTCTCCATCTTATTGAGGGTCAGATATTTCTCCGTTCCGTTACGTTTAACCGTGAGATGCACCGCTGACATTTCACCCGTTATGCCGAATAACCCTTTGATTATACCCGCAAAGATATTCTGGGTTCGTTCATCGCTCATGGACACATAGCCCATGTTTTTAGGCCGAATGACAATGCACGTTTCGCCCTTTCTTACCGTTATCTTTCGTATCTCCACCCCCCACCATAATTTCACGTTTATCTCTATCTCGTCATCCATTTTTCTGTCATTCCTCTCTTTAGTTTTGATAAAAGAGAAACTATTTATCGAAAGAACGCGTTAGGAACGTAACAGGGTGGAACGCATGTCACTAGGAGAAGAAAAAACCAATCATTTGATCTTCGGTGGTGTGGACGTCGTAGACCTGGCGGAGGAGTATGGAACGCCGCTGTACATCACTGATGAAACGGTGATAAGGACCAATTTCAGGAGCTATAAAAACGCGTTTGAAACGGTGGACAACGACATTTATTTCGCGGTAAAGGCGAACGGTAATCTCGCGATCTTGCGTATCCTGGCACAGGAAGGTGCAGGTGCCGATGTGTTTTCCGGTGGTGAACTGGAGCTGGTAAAAGCAGCAGGCATACCGCTCGATAAAGTCCTGTTCAACGGTAATTCAAAGAGTAAAGATGAACTACGAGCGGCGGTTGAATCAGTGGTTACCGTTTCTGTCGATTCGCGTGAAGAATTGCAGACTTTATCAGCCGTAGCAAAAGAACTGGGCAAAGAGGCCGGAATTTCGATGCGGGTCAACCCTGATGTTTCACCCAAAGTGAATCCAAAGATCGCTACCGGACTGCGTACGTCTAAATTCGGGATACCATACGAGGAGATACTGCCAACGTATAAGGAGGCAAGAAAGCTGCCAAACATCGTTATTAAGGGCATACACTGTCATATCGGCTCGCAAATACTGGATATCAGCGTATTTAAAGATGCGACCGAAAAGATGATGCGACTCGTTGAAGGGTTGCACGAGCGAGGGATCGAGCTCGAATTTGTGGACCTCGGCGGTGGGCTTGGCATATCCTACGAAAAAGCGAAAGAGAAAGCACCAACTCCGCAAGACCTCGCCGCGATGATTCTGCCCACGTTTACCGAAAAGACGCAGGCACTGGGTATTACACCCAGATTAATCTTAGAACCAGGGCGGTCGATCGTCGGCCCCGCCTCGATGTTGGTATGCCGGGTTAATACCGTTAAGAATGCCTACAAGCATTTCGTGGCTATCGATGCAGGGTTTAATATGCTCATTAGACCCGCAATGTACGATGCGTATCACGAAGTCGTGGTCGCGAACAAGTTGAACAAAGCTGCTTCAGTGTTATCAACTGTGGTAGGGCCGATATGTGAGTCGGGAGATATAATCGCAAAGGATCGCATGCTGCCCGATGTAAAGCGCGGGGATCTCGTTGCGATCTTAGATACTGGCGCGTACGGGTTCTCCATGAGCTCGCAGTACAATGGACGGCCGCGATGTGCTGAAGTGTTGATGCATGACGGTGAAGTAGAGCTGATAAGGTCACAGGAAAGCATTGAGGACATAACAAGAAATCAGGTGGTGCCGGAGCAGTTACGGTGATGGACATACATACATCAAAGAATGCGGAACGATCAATGAATGGATACGGTTGTGTTAATGTGTTATTTGTTTCTCTCCGTTCAAAGGCGGCAATTTCATATAACGGTTTGCAGCGTATACGACGTTGCCGAGGGCAATGCCCCGAAGGGTAGCCCGGCAGGGCGTACTGGGAATACTCTGTTATCTAAAGGGATATGCTTAAAAAATTGACGAAAAAACCATATGTACCAAATTTCTTAATTAAGACGCGTAATATAATTACTCTTTATTATATTTTACTTCAATTTTATCCTCAAGCTTATCTGTTCTGCATAATTTTGAGATATCACTAATGTCTCCAATTTTTAATCTAAATTCTCCTTTTTCTCCCCTTAATTCATTTGGAACTTCTAAAGCAAGTCTAAATTCATTCTGATATTCATATTCCTCAAATTTTCTAAATACTCCGATTTTTCCATGATATGTTTCTTTATCCACATATTCCACCAAACCAAATCCCTTTTCGTACATTTCAATCTTTTTTTCTTTTGTTTTATTAATATTTTCAATCGCATTGTTTACCCTTTCTAAAAATTTATTTCTGTTAGTAATAACCAAACAATAATTTCCAAAATTTTTAACTATTTTATCTAATATAAAATCAAGATTATGCTCGACCAATTTATCGAAAGTAATTGCATACATACAGAATATATTAATATTTTGTTCTTTATTTATTCTCAGTAAAATTGGCTTGACAATATCATTACTATCAATCACATGATTATCAATGGTTAATGTTATTTTTTCTGGTAGTAAATGAAAACCCAATCCTTCATCCTTATCTCCAATTGCATTAGTATTTTCTATTTTTTCATAAAAAATAATTGGATTCATATACATTAATCCTTTTTGGAGGTCTTTAATATGTTTTTCTTCCCCGAATTTTATCAATCCAAATATATTAGACCTCAAGTATTATTCACCTCTCTTTAATCTATAGTATTAGTTAAATTATAAAATTTTCTCTTAAAATTTTTACGTTTAATCTTAAGCACATTCTCTTAGATAACTCGTTCATATACGACAGCGTCGAATATCTTCCAAATTGGGTAGTGCATGTGGCGATATTGCATATACCACCCTCTGGTCGAACTTTCCATCTGCACTTATCTTCCTCTCCTTTTATCTGTAAGTTATCCACCGAAAATGGACTTTAAAACTAAACCCCCGACACGAGCGTCGCCATCCCCACCGCTCCGGCGTACTGCGAATACGGCGGCACGATAATCTCAACGCCGAGCATATCCTCAAATTCACGTGTTACGCCTTCTATCAATGAGACGCCACCAACAAAGATAACCGGAGGTCGTACCTCCATCTCTTGGATCATCGTCTCGTAGACCTGCTCGGCAACCGATCGGCACGCAGCAGCCGCGACGTCCTCACGCGTCACGCCCGACGCTAACGCAACGACAAGACTTTGGATCCCGAAGACCATGCAATAGCTCTGCAAGTCAAACCGCTCCTTCGACTTCGCTTTTGACTCCAGCGCAAGCTTGCCTAACTCTGAAATATCCACATCCAATCGGTGCGATGCCACTTCCAGGAACCGTCCGGACGACCCGCCACAAATACCACCCAGAGTAAAGCTTGTCACAATCCCATCGCGCATGAGCATCAGTTTATTGTTCATCCCGCCTATATCGATCACGGTCGCATCGCCCTTATGCCGCTTGGCAAGCAGAGCTGCTCCTTTTGAGACCACGCTCACCTCTTCTAAGTTGAGGGCTGCGTTTACATGTTCGCCGACCAGTCCACGGCCATGTCCGGTCACCCCTATCGCATCCACCTCCTTTTCTGACAGCCCTGCCTCTGCCAATGCTTTTTCCAGCGCTTCGTCGGCACTCTTAAGGGGATCTGTGGTTGGCAGCCATGCGTGCCCTACGATCTCATTCTCCTTCATTACCACGGCTTTCGTGGTCGAGGAGCCGGAATCAATACCAACGGTGACGCCTTCCTGCTTCTCTCGCATCAAGAGCGCCTTTCGTGTTATTAACGTCTTCAATGCTTCCAATCGTGAATAGAGCTCTATCTCCTTCGGCTTTTCCACGTTTGAATACACAATGACCGGTATATCACTCCGCTCGTGGAGAAACCGCCGTACCATGTCTTTCACGATGGTCCCTTCCGAACACTTGAAACACGTGAGAAGGAGCGCGCCTTTGATCGTGCGATCTTGTAACAGACTTACTGCTCGTGCGATCATCAGGTTCAGACTGGGGCTCTCGGCCTCGAATCCCACCTCTGAACATGCACGGTCTACCAGTGACAAGTCCATCTCAGGATAAACCAGTTCAATACCTAATCGTTCGGCTAAGTCGTCCAATAACCACTGAATACCACTGTATTCAGTTCCACACGATATCTGGGCAACCCGCGCCGATGTCATTTTTATCCCACTATTCTTGTTCTTCTTTCTGCTCTTTCTCTTCCGCTGATAACTGCTCTAAAAACTTCATTACCGCTGAAACCATCTCTTCCATCTGTTCGCCGCCCTCAAACTTCACTTCCAATGTCGGTATATTCCGCTTCCGTATCAAGAACTTGAAAAATTCGTCGGCAACGGCACAGCCCATGCAACCAAAGGTGGGTGGCGCATCGGTTAGTATGATCGCAGCTTCAGCTTTCTCTAACAATGGTGTAAGCAGTCCAATTCGCCCCTTTAATCCCGCAGGCTCTTCCACAGAGACATATCTCAGTGCCCGTTTCAAGTCCTCCTCCGTGATGTTCATTGGTGGCGCATCGATTTCCGGATCTCGCACATGTTCGCCGACCGCTCTCATCAATACGACCGGCTCATGCCCGCCCCGTTCCACCAAATCCGCTAAGATCAAACTATTCGGAGGATACACCAAAACTCTCATTTATATCATCCTTCTCCCTGTTCGCTCCCTATCTCTACATTAACGATATACTCAATCAAATTACTTTATATATTATAATCTGGCTGGCAATTCATTGCGGATGATCCTCCACACCCTTATTCGTAATAAAGAACACGCATGTGGTATCTTCAGGCATTGACCTGTGCTTCTTTAAGGTGGCCTTTCGCTTACCCGGTGCTCCTGCCACTTTCTCGAGCTGTACAATTACTTTCGAGAGATGCTCAAGAGCAGATCCACCCGAGGGTCGTAATTTGCCATTCTCTATATCGGTGTACACCTGGTTCGTTATGATGACTGCAAGGTCATATTGCCGTGCAATTTCCAACAGATGCAGTATTTGATTCGCCAATATTCTCCGCAAATACATGCTTCGTTCATCGTCCAGCTCCAATCGGTAAAACAGCGTTGCTGAATCAAGAATGACGAGTGTAACTCCGCTTTTACCCTCCTTCCCTTTAATTACCGTATCGATCTCCTTTATGCATGAGGTTTGCTGCTCGAAATTCTGTGGCTGGTACAGGATAATCCTCCCTGCGATACGCTCCACATCTTCACCCTCACTCGCGTTCGCACTGGCGATTTGTAAGAATCGCTCCGGAGACAGTCCTTCGCTGTCTATGATAATCACACTCTTTCCCTTTCTCGCACAGGCCACTGCCATCTGAAGACAGATATTGGTCTTTCCACTTCCTGCCTCACCATAGAGCTGAGTTACCGTACCGGACTCGAACCCGCCGCCTAACAGCTCATCTATGCTCTTACATCCAGTGCTATATTTCGTCGGGAGTTGCATTTAAACCGGCTCTGTAGAAGAAAAAGGGTTAGTATATAATTATATACATTGCAAACAAAAGGCATAAAACGCCGACGACATCTGTTAAGCTGGTTATGAGTGGTATGGTATCGTTATCCGGATCCAATCCAAATCTAAAGGTTATTATTGCGATATAGTAGGAAGCGAGATTGAGAAAGGTTGTACCCAAAATACCACCAAGAAGTGAGAGCGCGAGCATTTTTAGAAGATTCGGTGTGGGTATGCCGAGATGTATGCTCGCAACGTACGAGAGTAGGCCAACAACTAAAAAAAAGAAGACAGAAAGGAGATATATCACTGCGAAATTTGCTGAGACCTGCTTATCAGGAGAAGACTTTGGCTCCACCGTTCCAATATGCAGCATAGAGGAAAGCCGAGCACTTAATATGCCGCTTAACGCGTTACTTTCTCCCAAAAATGGTGGAATGATTACCAAAATTGCGGGAAGGAGAATTAATCTCTCCAAATTCATATTCAGTGTAATTCCCGTGAGTGTGCCAATTACCCCACAGATGAAAAGCATGGGGATGCTCTCAACGATGATGCGTCTTAACGCTGCATCGTTTGATTTCAGACCTTTTAGAGTCCAGAATAAAGCACCAACGATAAATAACAGTGACAACAGAGTAACGGGAGATGCCCAACTTCCCCAAATCCACCCGTTATTGAATACATTCAATTTTAACAACATAAGAGCAGCAATGAACAGAGAAGGTATCGTTATCATATCGCCGGCAGAGGTTATTATTGGCGAGGACATGTTGTCTAAATCCCAATTTTTATGGTACCCAATAATCGAGATCATCAGCGCGATACCAAGCAGAAGAATTCCCGAAATAAAGCCGCCGATTACGGAGATGAGAATGAAGCCGTAGAGGGAAAGATACTGGACATTCGGCATTCCGAATACGTGTGCTGCGAGTGAGGCCAAGAAACCAAGGGTAACGGAGAGAACAAGTGTGAGCAATAACGAGGCATACGCATTTTGGTACAGGACTCCTCCCTTTTTCAAGGTTGGCGAGAAAAGACCGAGGTGCATGGACGTCCCCAATCGCGAGACAAGGGCACTGTAAATATTACCCCGCATGGCAATCGCAGGTGGAATAAGGATCATGAGGCCAGGAAGCACCTGCAGCAGACCGGTCATCAAACTCAATCCAATTCCAGCCAAAAGACCGGTACAAGAACAGATGAGTAGTGAAAAGGGAGCTTGTTTAAATAAATCGGAGAAATTGTGAAAAAAGGAAGTTGTATGACTGAGAGCAGCACTCAAGGCTCTCGTTTGCATCTTTTTGTCTTGCAGTTTCATACGCATACCCCCTCCTCTCTTCACGTCTACATTCTTTCTTACACCAGAATGCACTTCCTATACCCGTACCCATGCCGTTAGGCAAGCCTTTTAGTCTTATCACGCTCAGGCCAGAGCTATCCGGAGGCTTTTGTTCAGCTTCGCTTTCAGTATCTCTATCTTGCATGGACATCATGCTCTTTTTCTTACTTCACCTCTTTCTTTATTGATACTTATAATAAAAATGTCTTCGGGAGAAGAGAAACTGGAAGAGATACGGAAAAGAATCGATGAAATCGACGATGCTATTATCGATTTACTTTGCACGAGAATGTACTACGCGAATGAAGCAAAGGCCGAAAAACTACGTTTGAAACGACCCATCATTGACAGGCAGCGCCAACGCGAAGTGATAGCGAGATGGTGTAACCGGGCACGGAGGAGCCGAGAAAGCAATGCGTATACTTTAAGCGAGGAGATGATGGCGAGAATGGCTGAGCTTATAATCGAATACACGGTTAAAAAGGAGATGGAAGAGCAGAAATAAAAATGGAAGTCGTGGTAACTACACCCAGAGGATGTACCATAACGTTAAGGAATTTTGAAAAGCAGGATATCACACGAGTAATGGAAATAGAGGAGGCATCATTATTAGAGGGCGATCCCACATTGTATCTGGAATTATATGAGGAATGGCCCGAGGGTTTCTTAGTTGCCGAATGTGAAGAGAAGGTAATAGGTTTCGTAGTCCTGGTAATGACGCCGGAAGGAGATGGCCGGGTATTTGCAATTGCCGTTGATTCGCAGCATAGAGGGCGGGGCGTAGGAAGGACGCTCTTAAGAGCGGCCTTTAATACGCTGCGCAAAAGAAAAATAGGGTACGTGCGACTGGAGGTGCGAGTGAGCAACAATATCGCACAGCGCTTATATAGAAGTATGGGATTTATGGAGATTGGATTTATCCCCTTCTATTATAAAGATGGTGAAGGGGCATTAATGATGCGAAAGGTCTTGTAACAAGCTCTCTTTTGAAAGAACGCTTTATGAAGAAGGTCCATTCGTTTCCTCTTCACACCTTTTTAGCCAACACGGTACTAAAAACCGGACCGCGTATATCAATCTTCTTCGCCGTTGAAGTAATATAATGCATCGCCACGTCGTCTAGTTTTATATTGATATCAGCGCCGCTTCTTACTATTTTTACCTTGACTTCACACGCTTCCTTGTCTATGTCGCCTTTTTTGGTGGCTTCTTCAATCGTATACGCTGCAAGAGCGGCAAACGCATCTAAAAACCGTATATGTGTTGGCACGCCCTCTTCAAACTCCTTTTCCCATTCGGTCTTCCTCGGTAAGCCTAATATCGATCCCTCGAATACGACGAGTTCATTTAGATACGCAGGACCGCATAGACGAGTGTTTTCTTCTGGCTCGACCACCCATACTTCAATGTCCCTGCCGAACAGAGGCCCGTTATAGGCGAGGAACTCACACGGTGATTTCGCAACGCCGTTATCCTCGCAGACGCGCACAATGCCTTTCGCTACAGCCGCACCTTCTGCCGTGCATGGTTGCTTTTCCACACGAATCAGCATGGCCAATTCCTGATCGCTCAACCTCAGAGGTGCAAAGAACTGGGGAAATACTAAAGCTCTCACATCATCCACGGCATGCAAGATCATCGATAATCGTTCGACACCTAACCCCAAGTTCATCACGGGAAATGGAATATCGTACTGCGCTAAGGCTGTCGGGGAATAAATACCAAACGTGGCCAATTCCACCCAACCAATGTGCGGATGGTAGCAGAAAACCTCCGTTTGCGTATCAGGCATGTAATATTTCGAGCGCTTTTCATCTTTTCTGAACCTTATTTTTTCGAAGCCAAATTGCGTAAGCAGCCCGGTTGCAACGTCTTTACCATCATCTATGCTCACGTCACCGCCCTCGTTGCAGACAACGCACGATGCGGAATGGTAACTCCGAAGCCGTATTTCATCTTCGCGCTGCTCTCTCCTGAAGCATCGATCCACGGAGAAGAGTTTGATCGGCAAAGGCTTTTTATTCCAGATTTCGGCAAGCGTTAAAAACCAGCCAGAGGTCATGTGACTTCGTAACGTCGCATTTGACGATATTGGGGCAATATTGCGTAACTCCGGGAAAACAGTATCAAGTACTTTTGTGACGGTCATATCATTCACGCTCAAACTCTGTGCCACTTCATAGACCAGATCATCACCACCGAGTTCGCCTTTTTTATAGCGGTGTAAGGTCACCTTGAGCTTCTCAAGTTCATCTTTTGATAAGTCTTTCCCGAAGTACGAGTTCATTTCCTTCACTCGTTCCTCCGAGATACCAATATCCGGTCGGGGCAAGCCCGCAAGATAATAGCAGCGATCTAAGACGGCAAGCGCTTCTTTGCCAAATTGCCGCTTGACATCCTCGTCCTCGATTATCACGGGATTTATGATTTCCTCAAAGCCGAGTCGCAGATACGCCTTTCTCAAGTCTTGGATCGTTTCAAACACAGGGTGCGGCTTTCCATATCGTAACCGCTGCAAAGACCGAGGATACCCTTCATTAAGGCTTCTCTCACTCGCATAGTGTACCCCCTGGAGCCATGTCGCTTCAAAATCCTTTCTCGTATCTTCTTTTATCTGTGCGGGATCGAATTTCATTGTTCGTTCTTCTCTTCTCTCTCTCCTACTTCCTTAATCTCTCCATTATTTTATAAATATGGGTAGTATAACAAAGGATTATGCCATTCAGTTTTGCGGTAGTTCTGGAAAGCATTCAAGTGATAGTAATGGCTATGATTCCGTTTGGCGAACTCCGTGCTTCCATACCCTTTGCAATTGGCATCTATGGAATGGGCGCGGTTCAAGCTTTTTTACTCTCTGTTATAGGGAATATGATACCCGTTGTGCCGCTCCTCCTTTTTCTCGACCCGGTCTCAAACTGGTTGAGAAGATACCGCATCTTCGACCGCTTCTTTCACTGGCTCTTCGCGAGAACACGGCAGTATACCGATAAGATAGAGAAATATGGCGCTTTAGGGCTCACACCTTTTGTTGCTATTCCGCTTCCCGTAACAGGAGCATGGACTGCTTGTGCAGTCGCGTTCGTCTTTGGCATTCGCTTCCGATACGCTTTTCCTGCTGTGCTCGCCGGCGTGATAATCGCAGGAATAATCGTAACGCTCTCATGCATGGGTGTCTTGGTACTAATCAACGTCTGAAAACGCTCGACCGGTGCCTGAGAAGACGAAACAATTCCCCATTTACGTAGCTTTTACAGAAAATCGACGATGACATCCTTACGTCATGAATCCACCGAAGGTTATATGGTACGTAAGAAACATTCTATATTCAAACCCGCGGGAAAAAGAGTAAACTATATGTTGACCAAAAAACTGATAACAATCAGCACGATAAATTATCCTTAGCTTAGCGGACGTTAAGAAAGGAACTATGAATAGAGGGGAGAACCTTTCTGGGAGATGGGAGTGTGGAGATGATGGATAAGTTCAATGAAAAGGCAAATGCACTCGCCCATGAATATTGGCGATTGAAGGAAATAACAGCCAACAAAGCAAGCGAAAGGAGGTTAGAAGAGATAGAGAATCTCCTGGAAAAGGGTATAGGGGGAAAACTACGGGAACAATTAGATGCAGAACTGAAGCGGCTGAGACAGGAGGGAGAGGAAAGAAGCAATGCATCTATGCGATTGAAAGAAGTTAAAAAAGAGATAGTGGAGCTCACAGCGGAATTAGCCCCAAATCTGGACCTCTTTAAAGATAACTCCTTCCCCTACGATAGCGAACACGAGACGATTTCTGAGGGCTATTTCTCTACGCTTACTGACATCTTTTTTGGTACGCCACAGCCTTGTCTTCAATTCAAAGTGGCCACCTTCTCTAAGGACGGAATAAAAGTTAATTTGACTGACGAAAGTTCCTCTTTGGAGGTCTTAGGATATGTGATCATGATAATTCAGGAGACCGCGAAGAAGATGCTCGGCATGGAGAACCTTATAGATACGTGCTGCGAGCAGCTCAAGCATAATGAATATGTTTTTATTGTATTAGGGACCCTGCTCAAAGAAGCGAGACGATTAGGAATTCGGGAGCTGAAAGAGATTTCCCACCGCGAGGACAAAGAGTATAAAGAGCTGGTGAGCGATACTTATGACAAAGAGCTGATTAATGCCGTAGCATATTTAGTGAGCAATGAATGGAAATACAGCTTGGTCAAGGAATACGACGGTGAATACGAAGCGACAGACTTCGGCGAGTGGGTTTGGAGACTCTGTCATGCCGAAGCACACAAAGGAGAAGGGAAGATGAAAGGACCCGGGTTTTCAAATTCGAGTTTGAACATTCATAAGATATTAAAGTTTTTTAAAAAGTGAGGGGATAACCGAGAGGAAATGTGGTGGAAGAAGAAAGGGAAAGAAGAGACGGAGAAAGTGATTAGCTACTTACGATCGAGACTGTTCCCCTGGAACTTTATTTTTGAAACCGTTGACGAAGCTGCGGTCGCACATTTTGTCCCGTATGCAATTCTGATGTGTGAAGCGAAAGGAATAGAGCGGGGTTCGGTAAGTGTCGAGCAAGTAAAAGAGGTAATTACACAGGAAGTGAAAGAATCCGTGGAGGATTATCTCTTTGACCCTGATGATAAAGAGATGATACGGATGCATGGTAAATTTGCCGCGACCTATCCCTTTGCATTCTCGCACTGTTTAACGCATGCTATTTTATATCGGCTTGGTCTCAGGATGGGCGATGTCGTGGACGTAAAAGCGATTAGTGACTTACTGGGACGGGATATGGAGGAGATCAAAGAGAGAGAATCATATGTTAGAGACCTGATATCGCGGAACGGCCATCGAGCGATGAAGATGTTTGCTACCTCTATTTTGAATAAAAAAGTGATAACGGCGGGGGGGGATTGTATAGGAACCGTGAATGATCTTTTGTTTGCTGACGATACGGGGAAATTGGAAAAATTGGTAGTCAATCACCTAAGAAGTACGGGTTTAAAAAAAGGCCCGATATCCATAGCAGACGTGCGGTTGAATATGTATAGTAAAAACATCGTGTTAAAATCTACAACTTACAAAAAATGAGCATAATGTGATGTGAGTAACTCTAATACCTATCATATTAGTTAATTATGAGGTGAGAGGAAAAAGGAAATGAAAGGAAAGGCGAAGGAAACAAGAAACGCGATCAGAGAGGAGCGAATAGACGCTAAACCGAAAACTTTATATACTGTCTGTTACTGTTGGAGAAGTATAGCACGAGGTTTGTTGGCATTGATAAGAGGAGAAGAAGAAAGGGAGGGGATAAAATGCGGGTATTTGTGTTAGGGTATGGGCAGGCCGGGGGGAGAGTTGCAGATACATTTGTTGAGTTTGCTAAGAAGACTGGGCAGAATTTCATGATTCGCGCATTAGCAATTAATACAGCGCGATCAGATTTGATGGGACTGAAGAATATACCCATGGAAGACAGGCTGCTTGTAGGGGAGTCACTGACGAAGGGGCATGGGATCGGAGCAGATAATGAATTAGGCGCACAGGTTGCTACTGATGAGATTTATACGATACAGAGTGCGATCGATAAGCGGGGGACACATCAGGTTGATGCTTTCCTGATAATAGCGGGTTTAGGTGGCGGAACCGGGTCTGGAGGCGCACCGGTATTGGCACGAAGACTGAAGAAGTTATACGATGAGCCGGTTTATGGACTTGGGATACTACCTTCGAAGGATGAAGGCAGTTTATATTCTCTAAACGCTGCTCGGAGCTTGATGACGTTTGTGAATGAAGTGGACAACCTTTTTCTCTTTGATAATGACGCATGGAAGAAGGGCGGGGAGAGCGTAAAGGAAGCATTTGCGGACATCAATGAAGAAATTGTGAGGCGATTCGGGATCTTGTTTGGAGCAGGAGAAGCGAATGAAGTGGGACAGATGGTGGTAGATGCGGCAGAAGTGATCAACACGCTTAAAGGAGGCGGAGTATCGACGATTGGCTATGCATCGGAAGAGATAGCAAGTCCTGGGATGTTTAAAAAGTTCCTGGGTAAAAAGAAGGATTTAGAGAGTCTTGATTCGGTCACACGGATTACCTCGTTGGTGAGGAGAGCAGTAGCTGGCAGGTTAACGATCCCCTGCGACGTTTCAACTGCGGAGAAGGCACTGATCATTGCTGCAGGACCACCGAAGGAGTTGAGTAGGAAGGGCATAGAGAAGTCAAAGGTGCGAGTCGAAGAAATGATACGAGGGAAAGAAGTGCGGGGCGGTGATTTCCCACTGGTGAAAGGGCAGCACGTATCGACGATTGTGCTGTTTTCAGGCGTGTCGAATGTCCCGAGGATAAAGGAGTTACAAGAGATTGGCGCCGAAGCACAAGAGAAGATTAAAGAAGTATCAAGCGAGAAAGAGAAAGATTACAAAAAGTTGATGGATACGAACGATACGATAAAGCCTTTGTTTTAGATAAAAAAGGGTGATAACTTTGGAAATTAACCGCCGTCTTCTAGTTACATTACTCGTAATAGGGTTGTTTTGCTTTATACCGCTCACCATGAGCGTTTGTGCGGTTCGAGCTGAAGAATCAGCACTCTTACCGAAATCTACCTTTCTGAAGGCTGAGATAAAGGACATACGGTATGATGAGGTAAAGGGGATGGTAATGAGCGGCAGTGAGACCACCCTAAAAATTGTTTTAACAAATATTAGCAAGGAAATAACCGAGTCAGAACTCAGTTTCTATTCCGAATTGGAGGGGGCAATAGGGAGTATAGGTGTGGATGGCCTCTCTGCAGAAGCAGTCCAGAGTGGGAGTTCGTACACCCTGAAGCATAAAAACGTCCAAGAAGAAGTTGTCATAAGCTGGTCAGGAGAGGCACCTGAGGTAGGCAAACGAGATACCTTTATGTTGTTAAACATAACACAAGAGACTGATGAGGGGACATATTCAGTGATTGTTATTGAGCGAGATGTAACATCAGAGGTGGTGGAAGCTGCTATCGACGCTTTTGGTACCGCAAACAACACGATAGCAAAAGCGAGTGAGACTGTTGCTAACGCTGAAGCTGCGGGCTTGAATGTCGCTGATGCAAAGACGAGTCTCGCATTGGCTCGTGAACATCTCAGCAATGCTCAGCAAAGATATAATGAAGGTCAGGCTGAAGAAGCCTTGGAAGAAGCTGAGCTGGCATTAACGTTCGCTCAAGAAGCTGAGGATAAAGCAGAGTCCGCAGTTGGAGGCAGAACGTACAGGAATTACGGTATCCTCGGCGTTGTGATCGTGGTTGTACTCGTAGCCCTTGTGTGGTTCATCCAGAAAAGGCAAAAGAAAAGGGGAGTTTACTGATTTAGCTCTTAAGACTAGCAGAAAAGAAATTTTCACTAAACTAAATACCGTACCCTTTGATGGATGCACAGAAAAAAGTATCACCCCAATGCGTACTTAGAACATAGGAGAAATGTTATAAGAGGGTTAAAAGCGAGAACGAAGATACTCGAGGTGTTGGGTCAAGCAAAGGTGCTCACCATAAAAGAGGTCTCGAACTTAGCGGTTTTGAGTTATTCTGTTTCCCGTCATCATTTACGTTTGTTGGAAGACGAGCAGATAGTGAAGCGAACGGGAAAGAAACCGTATAAATGGAAAAGCACCGGAAAAGGGCAGAAGAGGTTGGACCTATTAAACCAAAGGTGATGTAGTATACTGAACAGGTAATGCATGTTTTTCCGGGTGCGAGAGGGGATAAATCTTTTTTTGAGCGGGTTAACATATTTATAGCAACAGAGGTATAACCAAACAATCACTGATGTCGGGATAGCCAAGAGGCCTAAGGCGGTGGGTTGCTAACCCACTTCCCCTTACGGGGAGCGAGGGTTCGAATCCCTCTCCCGGCGCTTATGCTCACCGTGATTTCATATCTGTATGAGAAGCTTTTAGAGAGGGGGATATCAAAATCACCCATCGCCGTGAATCATATCCTTCTTGTCCTCGATGAGACCGACCTCCTCTCCGATGAGAGGGGCATGGAAAAATTAAGACAGTTCGTACGATGGTGCCACACATTGAACATAGATAATATCAGTGTCTACGTCAGCATTATTCGTGAGGGAATGGATAGATACCTAGTGGAAACTGCATCTTCCCAGCTCGGGAAAGAGATAAAAAAGGCGTTGAGTAAGGAAAACGCATCCCTGGTGATATATAGTGAGAACCTAGAACGAGAACCAAGTTATGCAAAATTCATCGAAAAGCACGCGGATACTAACAGTAAGCAAATAACGATTTCTTTGGGGTTTGGTGGGAGAAGCGAGCTGACTAAGGCCGTAAAAGAGATAGTCAAGAAGGTGGGTGCAGGAGAAATAGAGCCTGAAGAAATAGACGAGAAGCTGATAGAATCCGAATTGCTCTTCAAATCAGAACCTGACCTCGTCATCAGGTCCGGTGCGACACGGCTGATGGATTTCCTGATATGGCAATCAGTGTATACCGAATTTTACTTTACCGATATGAATTGGGTAAACTTCAGGAAGATCGACCTCTTAAGGGCCTTGCGAGATTTTCAAATGCGCGAGCGACGATTTGGACGGTGACACTTGGCTTATCCCAAATCCTGCGGTCTCATGACTATTTTAACAATCCGCATCTCACCGCGATGGTCATGCTGATAACGAGCGCTGCGAACAGCATAAGCACGCCCAGTAAATTGAAGGCAGGCAACTTCACCGCTCTGCTGCCGGGAGCGCCCTGATCAACGATTGCGCCGTCTGCTCCGGTAAGGACGTCGTCACCCAGCCCGTTATCGACGAGCGTGATCGTTATGACATTGTCGCCGTCGTCGCTCCCCATGGGTAACTGGTACCAGTGCGGTGCGGATGGTGTACGGGTATTCGTGCCCTCTTCAGCAGCGTGACAGGTAAAGGACAACTGTTGCGTTACGTATTGCTAGCTAGG
>CAYNTR010000001.1:0-61064 GCA_964400255.1 uncultured Halobacteria archaeon | reverse complement strand
AAAATGGATTGTGCATCTTTATAATCCTTTCTTTTCGGCACGATATACTTAAGAGGTATGATAAATTACTACGTTTATTTATATCCGATTGAGAAATACTAGGATAAAGATAAAAAGCAAGTTAGGTGCTTTTGGCTATCAAAGCATCAAGGAGCTACTATGCTTTACAAGCTAACAAGATCAGATGATGCGTTCGAAAATTTGGAATCTCTCCCCTTTCTTGATTTCTCAGAACTTAGGATGCTTGAGAAGGATTTAGAGATAATTTTAGCGGAACATTTATTTGATGTGCTTTTTGAAGGTGCTGCCCTTATGCCAATATTCCAAGAGCGAGCGATGCAAGCAGAGGCCGATATTTACGCCCTAAACCACGATGGGGATTTGCCGGCGCTGATGCCATGCTCCAAGCGCTGCGTTATGCCCAAGATGCCGGGCAGTGGACATATAACAAACTTGAAGAGCGATACAAGACATATTACCAAAAGGATGCAGTTTCATTGGCTGAAGCACATAAAGAAGCTTTCAACCTAGAGCGCCCCTTATTACCCTCCGAGTTCAACAGACGGCAACAGTTCGTCATTGTTGGCAACGCTGCAAACGATGCGTTAATAAATGCTGTAGATTACTGGAAGCGACAAGGTCTATCTGCTGATTTTTTACCTTATCGCGTATATAGAATTGGCGAGCAATACTATTTTGAGTTTTTTGCTTTACCATATGATAGACACCAAAATCCAGCAGTCATAAAAGGAGTGCTATTCGATACGAACCGTAGCTATTACGAAGACGCCATATGGGAAATGATGGAAAAATCTCGTGTAGCCGCATACGGCAATATAAAATATGTCGTTGAATATCTTAATCCTAAGGACCTTGTCTTCTTTTCGCACAAGTGGGTGGGTATCGTCGCTGCTGCGGAAGTAATTGGATCAGTGAAGGATGAGGGGCCAGATGAAAAATACCGAGATGTGAGATTTCTTACGCCAATTCCTAAGCGCGATCAGGGCATCATTAAATGTATGCCATTTAGCCAAGTTTCACAGGTGACGGGTAAATCCTTTTTTGGGGCTCGCACAATCAAAGTTCCTTATCTAAACCGAGAAGAATCAGCGCATCTGCTAAGCGAACTAAAGAAAGTGTTACAATTTAGTACCTAACAATCTACTCCAACCGACGCCACTAAAGCGGCGCAGCTGAGCTTGGCCGTTAGAGCAGTGAGGACTTTATCCGTGGAGGCACTCGTTGAGGGTATTCTTGAGCTTCGGGTCCTCGAGATAAAATCTCTTACGATTACCACTTCATCCCTCCAAATACTTACTCACACCCTTATACTCAAACTCCTCCGCTTCAAGCACGTTCTTGATGAAGTTAAACAACTTCCGTCGGGTAGCCAGTGAAATGTTGGGATACCATACGGGCGACGCGACCACGAGCCCTCGAAACGCATAAAAGGGCTGTATGACCCCTAATAATTCATAATCTCCTGTCTCGTTGAGGTAGACGTCAAAAAACAGGTCATATAACGCGTTGAAATCCCGAACCCCTTTACGTCACGCTCTTACTCCGGCGTTGATTTGAAATAATTTAGGATATAAGATAGTAATTTACCAATGGTTATTTATACGATTTGGGAAATAATAGAATAAATATAAAAAGCAATGTTAGGGCTCATGGATTGAGAGAAATATGGATACAAAACTCATGGAATCCACCGCAGAGGATTTAGTAGCACACAAATTAGAAAGTGCTGGTATCCTCATATTAAAACCTAAGTTTGATAGGGAAGGTGCTGACTTAATCGCTCTAATGGAGGTAAAAGATAGTGTTAGCATTTGTCGGATTCAATGTAAAGGGAGGTCTTTGATTAATTCTGGATCGTCATCGATTAAAATTCCACAAGAATATGTAAAGGGTTCTTTTGTTACCTTTTTATATATTGATGCTGGTAATGGGGGAAACACTCACCTTTTTACCTTTTTCGTAGATGACATCATGAAATGGAATTTAAATGATAAAAATGAGTATGTGTTAAGTTTTAGAAAGACCAATTTCGAGAAACGATTTATCGACAACACTTTTTCCGATAAATCCGTAGAGAAAATTAAGAAGATTATAGAGAAGGCAAATGTAAAAAGAGAGATTCGAATAGTAATGCCTCCTATTGTGGAGAGATCTGCTATTGGAAAAAACCAAGGGAACGGCATCATTTATCAAGATGCCTCGACAGAAGTTAGGGTAGAACAAAGCATTGTTGGCCTATATCAAACGATAATAAAAGATAGACAAACTGGTATTGAACATGTTGGTTCAATCTGCCCAGGTGATCCAAAAGACTTTGAATATGACCCTCAGGCAGATGTTTGGGTTGCAAAATGAGAAAATTGTAAAATTGAAAGCCCTAATAAAAAGATTGAGACAGACCACAAAAGCCGAGCCGATTTATCGCAAATTCAAATAGTTCAACGGTTTTTGTGGCAGCTCATCTTTGGCGTTCCGCGTACATAACGCATAATCGCTAGCTACAACTCTGGTATTGATCCTGCAATCTGCTTGCTCATTAGTGCTTCAGATCATTCCTACAAAATACGCTCACGCAGCCTTGTTGTCGTATTTCTATCTATCCTTCCAAATACTTTTCCACGCCCTTATAATCAAACTTCTCCGCGTCGAGCACGTTCTTGATGATGTTAAACAATTTCCGCCGTGTAGCCAGCGAGATGTTGGGGTACCAAACAGGCGATGCAACGACAAGCCCCCGAAACGCATAAAACGGCTGAATCACCTCCAGCAACTCGTAATCGCCCGTCTTCTTCAGGTAAACGTCAAAGAACAGCTCGAATAACTCCTTGAACTCTCGATCAAGCTCCTTACCATCCGTTTTGAGCAGCCCGAAAAAGAGATAATTGATGGTCATTGATGAGACGTCATCTGCCACTTCGCCCCATTCGCCCCGGCTGCGGTCGAGTACCGTGAAATCAGTGCCTTCCCGGAACATCACGTTCCACGGGTGGAAATCCCCGTGCACTTGGCATAACCTGTTCGTCCGCTCTTTCAGTTTCCAGCGCCAGTCGATGCACTTTTTCTCTATTTCTTTCAGTGTATCGCCCGTTATGAATTCACTATGTGGAGGATAACTGTCTGTCAATCCGAAGATGCATTCGCTATGCCCCACCAACTCCCGTATCCTTCGCACGTAAAGCTGCTCATCGTCTTTCTTCACTGCATGAATCTCAGCCAGATACGAAGCCAACGCAGATACTCGTTCCTTATCCAGCGCGCGTAATTGCCCACCGTCTCGTAATCGGTTTAAATCGTGAACGTATTCCTCGCCTTCCACTTTATCACAGACAATAAAAAATTCCTCCGCATCACTGGTCGATTCCATCTTTCCGTCTTTTGTGAGGTACCCGACATCGCGTGACTTCACATGCTTCGGCAGCGTATTGAACGCATGGTGCTGCCAGAGCATGATCTGTGCACGGTCCGAGAAATGGTCATGCCCGAACCCATCACCCTTCATCGTGGAGATAACGACTTCCTTTACTTCTCCTCCCCGCTCAAACTCAACGAGGTACGGTTTCCCATACCCGAACCCTTTTATATCACGCTCCTCCCTCTGCTTGGAATCCGACTCCAGTCCTAATTCCGTTACACTGATGAGTTTCAGTGGCGTTCCAAATTTGCGCGCCAGGTAATCTTTCAGCTCTTCGTTCATCTTAACGTAACTTTTATTATCTGCGCCCATAAATCTATTTCTCATGATAGGATTAGTCTCGTATGGCGTCTACGTGCCTTTGTATAGGATACGAGTGGATGATATCGCGAGACAGTGGGGTGAAAATCCCGAGAACATCAAGGCCGGGTTGCTCGTGGAAGAGAAGTCCGTGCCTGACCTCGATGAAGATACCGCGACAATGGCGGTAGAGGCCGCTCGTGCTGCGATCCGCCGAGCGGAACTGAATCCCGCGAACATTGGTGCCATCTACGTCGGCTCGGAAAGCCACCCCTATGCCGTCAAGCCCACCGCCACTATCGTTGCGGCGGCACTCGGTGCGCCACACTCTATCACCGCTGCAGACTTCGAATTCGCCTGTAAAGCGGGTACTGCAGCAATACAAACGTGTATGGGCCTCGTATCGCTCAATAAAGTAACCTACGGCGTTGCGATCGGTGCGGATGTCTCGCAATCAAGCCCGGGCGATGCGTTAGAATATTCCGCCGGCGCCGGTGCCGCCGCTTTTGTCATCGGGCACGACAACATCGTCGCGGAGATAGAGGAGTATGCGTCTTTTACCACCGATACCCCGGACTTCTGGCGCCGAGACCTCCAGAAATACCCCGCACACGGCGGTCGCTTCACCGGTGAACCTGCGTATTTCCGGCATACCATCGCCGCTTCTCAGGCATTGATGGAAAAAACGGGCCTTCAACCCACGGATTTTGACTTCGCCGTCTTCCATCAACCGAACGGCAAATTCCCACTCAAGGCTGCAAAGTCGCTCGGGTTCTCCTCCGCCCAACTCAAACCGGGTCTGATGGTCACGCACTTCGGAAACACGTATTCCGCATCTTCGTTGATAGGGCTTGCCGCAACCCTTGACCAGGCAATGCCTTCGCAACGGATATTAATGACCTCGTTTGGCTCGGGCGCGGGTTCCGACGCGTTTGTATTGCGCGTTACCGACCGGATCGATGAGCTGCGGGAGCGAGCGCCGAAGGTTGAATCATTCCTTCTTACGAAAAAATATCTCGATTACGCAGGGTATGCAAAACATCAACGGAAAATAAGGATGTAGGTGTGATTGTGATGAGAGAAGTAGCGATAATAGGTGTAGGAACCACGCAATTCGGGGAACTCTGGGAGAAATCCTTGCGTGACATCGCGGTCGAAGCCGGAGTAAAAGCGATCGAGGACGCCGGAATAAGTGGCGATGAGATCGAGGCGCTCTATGGCGGGAACATGTCAGCCGGCAGATTTATTGAGCAGGAGCATATCGGTGCGCTCATCGCCGATTACGCGGGCTTGGCGGGACTTCATATCGCCGCGACACGAGCAGAAGCTGCGTGCGCGTCCGGTGCCCTGGCACTGCATTTAGCCGTTCTTTCCGTGGCTTCCGGCTGGTACGACCTCGTGATAGCCGCGGGCGTGGAGAAGATGACCGATGTGGAATCAGACGTAGCAGATGACCTGCTCGCGTCTTCCGTAGATAGCAAATGGGAAGCGATCTACGGCGCGACACTTCCTGCTCTGTTCGCTCAAATTGCACGAACACATATGGAGAAATATCACACCACCAGAGAGCAAATGGCAAAGGTGGCGGTAAAAAATCATGCGAATGCCGTCCACAACCCGTATGCTCAATACCAAAGAGCGATAACCCTCGAGAGCGTTCTTGCTTCACCCATCGTCGCTGATCCGCTCCATATGTTGGATTGCTCGAGCATCGCAGACGGTGCAGCTGCTGTTGTCCTCTGTGCCGCGGAGAAAGTGAAACAGTATACGGATTCCCCGGTCTATGTTAAAGCATCAGCACAGGCGTGTGATACCATCTCGCTTCACGATCGCCGTGACTTAACAACAATGGATGCAACAGTATTCGCGGCAAAGAAGGCGTACCAGATGGCTTCTCTAGACCCTTCCAGGATCGATCTTGCCGAGGTACACGATTCCTATACGATTGCCGAGCTACTAGCCATCGAAGACTTAGGATTCTGTACCAAAGGAGATGGCGGGGTAACGACCGAAGAAGGCGAGACAGAGATAGGGGGCCGTATACCGGTAAACCCTTCCGGTGGATTAAAAGCATGTGGACATCCACTCGGTGCAACGGGCATACGGCAAATAGTCGAGATAGTACAGCAACTCAGGGGGGAGGCTGGTAAAAGACAGGTCCCCAACGCTGAAGTTGGTCTGACCCATAATATCGGTGGAACGGGCGGAACAGCGGTCGTCCATATTCTCTCGCGATAGCTCCACTAGAAACCTATCCGCAATTCTTATATCAACCTAAAGAAATGGATACTTTTAAGTGTGTACACCCCGATAGTTCTTTGAGCTAGGTAGGGTAACCTTTAGCGAGACCATGGATAACCTCTTCGAAAGCCTTATAGACGAGGGCGGGATATTTGCAAATAAAGAAGTGCTGCGCCCCACCTATGTCCCGAAGAAATTGCCGCATCGGAATGAGCAGATAAAGGGGTTAGCGAATATACTATCCGCGGCGTTAAAGGGTGAGACCCCCTCCAATATACTGATTTACGGGAAGACGGGAACGGGTAAGACCTCAACGGTAAAATATGTGAGCAATGAATTAGAGGAGATGGCTCAGAAGAGGAGGACCAATTGTACTCCGCTGTACATTAACAGTGAGGTATTTGACACGCAGTATCGGGTTTTTGCGTATCTCGCGCGGGTATTCAATAAACGCGTTCCGATGATCGGATGGCCCACAGATATGGTGTATTCAGAGTTTAAGAGTTCGCTGGATACCGAGGAACAATGCGTAATTGTGATTTTAGATGAGGTGGATAAGTTAGCGACTAAAGGAGACGAAGCGCTCTACAACCTCACCAGAATAAACTGCGAGCTGAAAAATGCGCGAGTCAGCCTCATAGGGATTTCTAATGACCTCACCTTCACGGATTTATTAGACCCTCGGGTTAAGTCCTCGTTAGGCGAGGAAGAGATAATATTCCCGCCGTATAATGCCGAACAGTTGAAGGATATTTTGTATGAACGGGCGAATCGTGCTTTTTATGAAGATGTGCTTGGCGAAGCAGTCATACCGCTCTGCGCTGCGCTCGCCGCCTCGGAGCATGGAGATGCACGGCGTGCTCTTGACCTGCTCCGGGTATCAGGGGAAATTGCAGAACGTTCAGGCTCCAATATGGTGAGTGAAGAACATGTGCGGCTTGCAAGTGAGAAATTAGAAATGAACCGGGTGGCTGAAGTGGTCAAGACACTCCCTTTGCAATCAAAGATCGTGCTCAGCAGCGTGCTCATGTTAAGTCGGGAACGGAATAAAAGACGATTCTCCAGTGGTGAAGTCTATAACATGTATCGGCGATTGTGCAACCATTTGGACCTCGACGCACTAACGCAGCGGCGGGTTACCGATTTTGTCTCCGAATTGGATATTTTGGGATTGGTCAATGCGGTGATCGTGAGCAAAGGCCGGTATGGCAGAACTAAGGAGATCTCTCTCAGTGTGGCCGAAGAGTGCGTGCAGCCGGTCTTACTTGAAGACTATAAACTTAAACCACTATCTACTATTAGAGTAAGACAGCAGGTAACACTGTAAGGGGATGAAAGATGAGCGATAAAGAAGGAAAAGAGAAAGGAAAGAAAACGTCGACGTATGTCAAGTTTGAGGTACCCGAGGAAGTGCAGAAGCAATCATTAGAAGCGGTCGAGTTAGCGAGGACGACAGGTACCATAAAAAAGGGAACAAATGAAACCACGAAGATCATCGAACGAGGCATGGCTAAATTAGTGGTAATAAGTAAGGACGTCACTCCGGAGGAGATCGTAATGCATCTGCCACCGCTGTGTGAGGAGAAAGGCGTTCCTTACCTCTACGTGTCAAGTCAGAGAGATTTAGGGGCTGCCTGTGGTATTAACAAGGGGTGTGCCTCTGTTGCCATCGTTGACCCTGGAAAAGCTGAAGAATTGATTGGAAAGGTTGTAGAGGGATTAAACAAGCTGAAATAGTGAATTGAAGGGCGAGGTAAGAAATGAGCGAAGAGAGGGGCACACCAGCAGAGATAATAGAGATCGTTGGGAGAACGGGGATGCATGGTGAATCCATCCAGGTAAAGTGTAAGATACTTGAAGGAAATAACAAAGGGCGAATCCTCACGAGGAATTGTGTCGGTCCTATACGAGTGGGGGATATCCTCAGGCTCATAGAGACCGCACGAGAAGTGCGGAAACTGTCGCGGAGGTAACGAACGAGGGATGGAACAGAAATGCTCATTTTGTGAGACGCCAATCGAGCCGGGCAGTGGGATGATGTTTGTAAAAAAGGATGGGACCGTCTATTATTTCTGCAGCTCCAAGTGCGAACGCAACATGATCAAGCTGGGCCGAAAGAGCCGAAAATTGAAGTGGGCCTCAAAAGCGAAGGAATAGTGAACCCGGAATAAAAAGAAGCCGGTTCGTTTGAGTTCAGTACAATCTAACTCTTATAGATAAAGCTAAGAACCCCTACTCGGCCCTCTGTATTTTCGCAGTCCTCTGTCACGGTTAACGATTTTTTTCAAACGAACGAGGTTGAGACCTTCATTGAGAAGCGGCTTACGTTGAAATGAGGACAACTCTGCTTATCTCTGATTCGTCAGTGATGTTATAGTTGTAGCCTAATGATGCGAGCGCATCTGCAATTTCACGGGCGAATTCTTTCACGCTTACATGCGTGGGCATTGCTGCTCTACTCAACCGTTTTCGCGAATACCCGATATGCATATACGCCTTCACCTCGATAAAATCAGGATTTGCTTGTCCTAACAATTCCGCATATCCCGCGGGATCCCGCATGTTCAGCCCTGCAAGACAGGTGATTCGTACCGCTCTTCTCGTTCGCCCTTTCAGTCTTCCCATCTCGTCCAACGATTCGTTTATTCGAGACCAGTAGTGAGCGTGAGCTGTTTTTTGGTATGTGGCTTCATCCGGTGCATTGAGGGAGATGTATAACTGGTACGGGCGAATTTCTCGCACCACCTCAGGATTCGTGCCGTTGGTCACCACAAATGTGGTCATGTCACGCGCATGGAACTCCTGAATGAGTTCCTTCAAATAGGGATACAGTGTCGGCTCTCCTATGAGTGAAATGGCGGCATGTTTTGGAATAGCGGCCTCTGCAAATGCTTCTCTACTCGTTTTGACCGAGCCTTTAAACCCCGAAATAAGCCGGTTTTGCTCTCTCATACAATCTTCTACTATCTCGTTTGGAGAATCCCAAATGACTGCCTCACCGTCCAGCCCGATGTTAAATGCCTCGAGCGGGCGCCAGCAATGGATACACCGCTGGTTACAGAAAATAGAAGGCGTCATCTGGATGCATCGATGCGCATTAATCCCGTAGAATTTCCCTTTATAACACGTTCCCTCTTCTCTTAGCGATTTTCTTAACCAAAGACACGTTTTTACCGCACTGTGCTTGTGCGTGCCTACAAAATGGTATCCCTGCTTTTCCAGCGTTTTTATCGTCTCTTTAGAGTAATTCAATGTAGCCATCGGTTCCATTCACCAGCACCTCCGCGCCATTCCGTATCAGCTCGCCCTCAAGTGGGTCAATTTCAAGCATGTCAACTGCGGGTATCTCTGCTATAATCGCACCAACTGCCACTATGGTATCAGAACGACGAGTAATCAGAGCAGACGGGCTTACCCCATGTCTCTTCAGTTGGTAGATGACATATGAGCCAACGGTTGAGCCTTTTCCACCGGGAAATATCAAAATACGATTCGCTATGCTTTTCCCGTAGATATCGAGTGCTTTATCCACAATAATGCCCGTAACCGGATCAACGGCACCGAGGAAGGAGATTTTTTGCTTTGTTATCAATGCTTTTCCGGTGGCTAACCCCTTTGAGATGCTCCTTCCTCTTATTCTCATGGTTCCTCCTCGTGCGCCTTTTCTGTCGTTCCCTCTAACATTCCTATAGTTTACACCTATTTCTACTATCTGGTGGAGAACAAGGATTTTATAAGCACGAAACGAGTAATAGTTCTTGAAGGCGGTAAAAATGGCGGAAAGTGAGAAAGAATTAACTGAAAAAGAGAGAGAACAGCAAGCTGAACTGCAATCTCTCCTGATTAAATTACGACAATATCAAGCGCAGGCGGAACAAACGTCTCAAGAGTTGCTTTTTGTTCGGCAGGCGATGAGTGACCATGAGAAAGCGATAGAGACGATAAAACAGTTGAAGAAGATGAAAGCAGGAGACGAGTTACTGGTGCCCATTGGTGCCAATTCATCTGTTTACGTTACCCTGAGTAATACTGATAAAATTATCGTGAGCGTGGGAGGGGGGATAAGTGCGGAAAAAGATCCCGACGCTTCAATAGAGTATCTGACTGAAAAGAGAAATGAGTTGGAGAATGCACAGCGTGAAATAGCTGGCTTATTACAAAATTTGGAGCGGGAGGCGCAGAAATTACAGGTACGATTACAAGAGCTCTCCGCTCAATCATGAACGGCTCGTTGAAGTAAACGAGACGAGAGCGCGATAGAGAACGAGAAAGGATCTAAAAAGTAACGGAAAAATGTTTGAGCGACTGAGGACGAAGCTGAGCGAATTTCGAGAGACCGTCGTCGGGAAGATAAAAGAGAAAGGCAAGGAAGCGGAGAGAGCGAGAAAAGAAGCGGAGAGGCCCGCACCCGCAGGTGTAAAAGAGACAATAAAAGAGAAAGGTAAGGCACTGCTCGAACGGGAGACGATTTTAGACGAAAAGGATTTGGAAAAGCCTTTAGAAGAGTTGGAGCTAGCGTTATTGGAGAGCGATGTTGCATTATCGGTTGCTGAAGAGATTATCGCCGGCGTGAAGAAAGAATTAGTGGGTGAGCGGAAGAAATGGGGTGTGAATACCGAAGGGTTGGTAAAAGCGGCGATCAGGAACGCGTTGTTAAAGGTCTTTTCCACGGGTGGTGAGCTTGATTTTGATAAGTTTGTGGCTACGAGCAAGAAGCCGATAAATATCGTCTTTGTTGGTGTCAATGGCACGGGTAAGACCACGAGCATCGCAAAAGTTGCGAAGAAATTGCTTGATGCGAATTATTCGGTCGCAATTGCCTCTGCGGACACGTACAGAGCAGGAGCAACAGAACAGATAGAGACACACGCATCAAATCTGGGCATAAAGGTGATAAAGCATCAATACGGTGCAGATCCCGCAGCCGTTGTTTATGACGCGATGAACTATGCGAGAGCGCATGGGAAAGATGTGGTTCTTGCAGATACCGCGGGACGAATGCACACGTCTGTCGATCTTATGGAACAGTTGAAGAAGATCTGTCGCGTGACCAAGCCAGACCTGGTGATCTTTGTGGATGAAGCGGTTGCCGGAAATGATGCAGTAGAACGTGCAAAGAGATTTGATGAAGCGGTCGGGATCGATGCGGGGATGTTAACCAAGGTTGACGTGGATGCAAAAGGTGGAGCAGCTATTTCCATCGCTCATTCGACCTCTAAACCCATATTATTCTTAGGTGTAGGGCAGGAATATGATGATTTGGAGACGTTTGATCCCGAATGGCTCGTGGATCGATTATTGGGTGATAACCAAAATGAAGGATGAACAGTAGAGGGAGGAGTGAAAAGAAATGTTTCCAGAGGAATTTAAAAGCACACTGTTACGTTTGGCTGAAGAGAACGAAGATATGAAGACCCTGTTGGGGCTCTTTCATCTCGCGAAAGGATATACGACAGAGGAAACGCTGGTAAAAAACTTCACGGCAATCACTGGGAAGGATTGTACAGATTTATTAAAGGTGTTAAGGAGGAAAGGGATTCTTAAAATAGGCACTCATAACGATTATCTCTGCCTGTCGGGCTATGAAGAGTTTTTCGATGAAATCACCGGGAGATATTTACCGCAGCCGGGTGATTTCGTGAGCTATTTTGAGAAAGCCGCGGAAGCTGGGGACCTCGCAAAGCTCAAGATGATTGATTTGCTCTTGAAAATCGGTAAACATGGCACTCCCGGACTCACGCAGTATGAAAGTATCAGAAAGGAATTGTCTGAGCTGTTTTCGCTTGAGGCCTTCCATGCTATAGAAAATGACTTACTGAGAGAGCGGTTATGCCTATACGGGAAGAAGCGAGAGCAGGAATTCTTGGAGTTGTACCAGAGCGAGGATACGAAAAAGAAGGTTAAAGAGCAATTGCAAGCATGGAAAGCGAACCAACTCGCCGTCTTACCGATAAGGGAAACGCTCGAAAAGGAGATAGACGAACTGATAAAAGAGGCGAGATGGATAATAAAACCGTGGAGTACAAAGATGGCAGAACAGGCTGCGATGACCGAGCAGGGTATATTAGAGACTACGGGATATTTCACTGGCTTTGAAATCGACAAATTTTTACCGTTCCTTAGGAGTTATATACTTTTGGGCCGTGATACCCTGTACATCGCACTTACCGATACCTTATCACGGCATGACGTTGTAGAATGGAAGGACTTTCCCGTAATTTTTATCGCTGACGAGATCCCGAAATGGATAAATGACCTTCAGGCTGTGTTTAAGAACGCGTATCCGAAATTATCAGAGCGGAAGATAGCAATAGCGGTACCAAATAAGGGTGCATACGCTAATTTCAAGCAGAACCTGCTTTCTGAACTTATGAACCACTTAGGAATCAGCGAAATATCAGAGTTCCCCAAGTAGTAATGCAAGACCCCGAGGAAGGTCCAGTTTGATCACTTAAAGCTCGTGTCTGGACCGAGTCGTACCATTAACAATGCATCTTCATCGCCATAATACTGGGGGATGACCGTTTGGAGCAAGAAGCCTAAATGCTCATAAAACTTCCGTGCCACCTCGTTGCTCGCACGCACTTCTACGCATGCTGTACCTTTCGTTCGCTTCAATACTGCCTCTGCAAGCTCTGTTCCAATCCCCCTTCTCCTATACGCAGGGTGCACGGCGATTGACACGATATGCCCGTGCGGATAAAAGATGATATAGCCCACGATTGTCTGCAGACCTTTGCCCGGATCGTCACAGAGGTAAACCAAGAAATTATCAGGATAGACCTCTGCATAATACATGAAGGTAACCAACTTGTACGGCGATTTGGGGAATGCCTCCTTTTCTATGCTTAAAATCGCACCCAAGTCCGACTTTTTGATTTTTCGTATCATTTCCGGTATCCACTACGAGTGTTAGAGAAGATTATTTGCTCAGATGGCAAAGATGATTTAAATGACAGGAGACCTCTTTGTCAATTTTAAAGTTTCATTATCCGCTCGGTAATCAGCTAACGTCCGTCTCTTTGAAGTCCCATCGGGAAATACGGTTATCCAACCTCTTTTTACCTTGATCTCCCGTTCTCGCACGCAGCTCTTGCCAATGACCGGATTTTTCATGTAGGTCGCGACAATCGAGTACGCATGCTCAATCTCCTCTGGATACGGATTCCGTGCAATCTTGTCATGGCTTAACTCCGCTCTGAACCGATTGATCCGGTAATCGATCTCCTCTTTATCTTCTATTTCAGCTAAAAACCGTGCTATATGCTCGATTTCACGATCATCAATAATTCCTGGTATGTAGATGGTGTTCACTACAATTTTTACCTTTCCGTAGGCATTTTTTATGTTCTCTAATATTCTTCGATTTGAATACCCTGTGTACCACTCGTGCAGTTTTTCGTCCCATGCCTTTAAGTCGAACACGACTTCCGCTAGACCCGCTTCGATGAGTTCCTGGAGATACGCATCGTCTAAGAAGGAGCCATTCGTATCGAGCACGATCCAGTTCACGAATTCTTTCAGTTTAGCAATCAACTCAAGAAGGTACTCTCGGTCAAGCGTGGGTTCGCCACCCGTTATGACAACTTCTTCGAGCGGCTTATTGCCATAGTATTCACGTGACGAATTCTTCACCAAGTTGATCAACTGCGCAATGGTCATCGGCTCGCCGACGGGATCACGAGCGATGCTAAAACAGCCCTTACAGCGAAAGTTACAACCGGAAAGTGTGATCCACACGCGTGGCCGCAGCTCCGAAAGCGTGATAAAAGGGATACGTCGGTAACCCCTCCCATATTCTTCTGATGCAGGCATCGACATTACTCTAATAATATAGTTCCACCAAGATGAGTTTTGTAAGTTGTTACATGCGAATCAATCAAAACACAAAGATTGACTAAAGAGTTCACTCTTTCTTAGCACAGGTTTTCTTTTTGTAAAAAAGAAAATAGCGTAAGCGGTCTTTGGTAAAGCTTTCTTTAGAAAGGTTTTAAAGGAGCGTTCTCGCCAATCTCATCAGCAGCTTGGGATTCCGTTTCACGAGTTCGAACAACAATGCTTTCGTGGTGAGCTCATGTATTTTTATGCCTGCTAACGAATGTGCAAGCGTATTGAGATCGTCGTCCGAGAGCGTGAAGAGGAATTCTTTCGCTTTTAAACCTACGTCCAGCCGCTTTCCAAACGCCTTTCGCCACCTCGTGTCGTATTCCTTCAATCGTTTCTTTGACACGTCGTTCTCCTGAACTGCTTTTGCAACGACTTCGCCAGCTATTTCGCCTGCGTGCATCGCGTATAGTATGCCGCCGCCGGTTAACGGGTTGACATGCCATGCTGCATCACCGACTAACACCAGCCCATCTGCTACGCTTTCGCTGATCAGGCCGCATACCGGCACAGCACCGTACATCTCAGCCAGTATCTTGCCGTTGGGGAACCTGCTGCGTACGAACGCCTTTAAATAATCTATCGCATGGTGCCCCTTGCCAGACATATCGCCACCGATCCCCACACCGACATTAGCGCAATCCTCGCCTTTTGGAAATACCCATGCGTAGCCTTTGGGTGCGATCTCACTGCCCAAGAAGAATTCCGAATACTCGTTGTTGATGTTTGTATCACACATGAGGAACTCAGCGCAGACGTCGATGTCAGAGGGGCGCAGCCTCGTATTAATACCGGCCCATCGGCCAACATGCGATTCCACACCGTCAGCACCAACCACGACCCGCGCATCAATGCGTTTGGTTTCCCCCATAAACCGAACAGAAACGCCCTTGGCATAGCCATCTTCCTTAATGAGGCCATACGCTTCAGTTTTAACGCGAACCTTAGCACCAGCACGTGCCGCTTCGCTTGCGAGGAACTTGTCGAATATCCGACGTTCGAGCACATAGCCCACATCCTCCATCTTCTCGCCTGCCATAACCACTTTCGTACCGTCAGGTGCATAGATATTCGCACCTTTCGCCTCCGCGCTGATCCATTTCTTATCAGGCTTAACGAACTGCTCTATCTCTTTGCTCACGCCTTCTGCGCATTTCACCGGCACGCCGATCTCCTGGTTACGTTCGATTAAAAGGACTTCTAAGCCACGCTCAGCGGCTTTCCGAGCCGTCACACTGCCCGCAGGGCCTGCTCCTACAACAACAACATCGTACCTTTCCTCTTTCATTGTCAAGCTCTACTTTGGCATTGAGAATCCCGTGTAATACGTCTCATCAGCCAACAACTTATAACCAGCAAATGATATAAATAGCTTCGGGGATTAATAGGTATGTAATGAGCGTTTTTGGAACAGAACGTTTTGAAATCGAGGAGTTCAGTTATTACTGGAATGTCGATGCCGAGAAATTTAAAGAGAAGATAAAGGGTCGTGAGAATATTTTCGTAGCTGGCTTTCCGCCCATGGGGAATATCATACCATATCATTTGAAGGAGCTTTTAACGGATTCTGAGAAGATCATGAGTTTGTATTCGTATGATTTCCCGCCGATGGTCGAGGCCCGAGACGACGAATTCGAGATCCCGCATGACGAGCTGTGGTACAGTGCGGAGAAACGTTTGTTCTGCTATGTTGGGAAATATCCCGAGACCGAATATATCCCTAAATCAGCGTATAAACAGGCTGAGGGCGTGGCGCACCTCGCACGCGAGCTTTATGTTAAGGAGCTCTACACCATCGGTGTCATCCTCCCGTCGCAAGAACCGTTTAGAGGGCGGAAAGAGGAGTTGGAAGCGTATATCGGCTGTTTTGAGGGCGCGAAGAAAGAACTTTCGAATCGCATGAAAAAGATGACGAGAAAAACCATTGGACGGTATACGATCATTCGAAAGACCGGCCTACTTCCTGGTTTTGCCGCTAAGCTGAGCATTGAGAGTTATTCTATTCTTGGCGTTGGCAGCTATCCGGAAGATTTGAGAGCGTGTGCACGCGCGCTGCGAGCTTTGAAGCACTTGTCCGGGCTGGAGATAGACACGAGCGAGATCGAAGAGCGATTTAAGCAGAGTGCAGAAGCCGTTGAAGCACGGATACGAGAGCAACGCGAGCGAGCAAAAGCAGCGTATCGGGGCGAGGGTGTCGGCGCGGAACCGGATCAGTACATGTACGGGTAAAAGAAATAACAGAAGCCACGCATCAAAAGATTTGAAACTTTTCAGAAAAGGTAAAAATTCATCATATTCCGCGACTTTAAAGTAGGTTAAGTGGTAGTGAGTAGACCCCTCCAAAAAGAAGCGATAGGTACGGGGGCAGCGTCTATACTAGAAATGCCGTGCTCGTGACGAGACTGGAGAGGAATAAACCTTCGGTATCTGCAAAGCACCTGATCGATGAAAAATGGAACGCAAAAGTAACGCGACGTTAAGTGACTTAGAACAGAGAGTTTTTGCGATACAAAACGAGCCCATGCCTCGTGGCGCGTGGTGGTGGTGGTTTTGGTTGTTCTTCTTCAACAATCCAGAAAATCCCGCAACCCCGCAGCAATTAATGATCCTCTGGTCCACGAAGAACGTGCGAGCGATCGAGTGCAACAACCTGAAAATTAGATTGAACCATCATCCTATGGACCGGAGCACTCTTGATGGCGCTGTCGCTGCCTGGTATTTTGATGGAGAACAGATGCACCACAACTTTCTTCTTGAGCAGTGCAGTATACAGGTGTCTGAAAGGGGACTCTTCTCGGATTCTCGTACTCCCACTTGTTTTTCTATAACCAAGACTAAGAACACCGTAAAAATTGGCGATGATTTTGAATTTATTGCACAAGCAGGGAATAACCACAATTTTACGATGCCCAGCTATCGTTCGCACACGTACCTGGGCAACATGGGGTATTCGATACTACGATTAAATCATCTGGAGTTACGCGGGAAAGTCAGGAATAACCCAATTCAGGGGAGTGCTTATTTCCAGCGTGTTTTTGTGACTGCACCCGCAATACCGTGGTACTGGGGCATATTCCATTTCGAGAATGGGGGTGTTCTGACGTACTTCAAGCTGCATTTGCTGGGCAAAGCTGTTAAGAAAGAAATATCGTTCTTTGACGGCACCAAACTGCACGAGTTCACTGACATAAAATTAACGGTATCCGGAGAGACTATGCCCACTTTTACGGTATCAGGAGAGAACGAGCATGAACGAATACACTTCATTGTGAATGCTTATTCCCACTCGTCATGGGCATTCAGGAGAAGAATTTTCGGCATTATTCCTAATAACTTAACCTACAACGAATATCCCGCACGTATCTCTGAGCTCAAACTGGCAAATAAGAAAACAGGGGAAACGATGAGCTCAGAAGATCTCGGCAAATCAGTCGGTAATGCAGAGCATACAACCGGGTTGCTCCTTTAAACGTTCGTTAAAGGACGTTTGTGTGATTTGGATTTTTCCCATTCCTGTGTATGGTATTGTAAGCGCAGAAGGGCACGATTCTCCCATCGGGCAGCCCATAGTGAACTACACATTTCCGGACTCGTGCGCAATCGAAGTTGTAGGGGTCCATGAAATGCATCGCGCCGATGAAGAGCAGATTAAAATGGAGGTCGCTCAAGTCTTCGTAATCGCTGCTTTTGATGAAGCTGATAAAGAGCTCTTTTAACAGACCGGGATGGAGACTTCTTAGTGCGGTTAAGAGCGGTATCTTTCTAGTTTTCTGGTATGCGACGGCTAATTTCTCAATGTCCACGTACTTCGTTATCGGCTCTACTTTTGTCCCATTTTTCTCTTGAGTGAGCACGAGATAAGAGAACGCGCCGCAGGAGAAATGGCAGCCCACTTCTGATTTGCCCAACGTACCGAGCAGCACGCTCATCACGGATGGTGGATAAAAATCATCGGTCCGAAGAAACCCTGTTTGGTCTTCGACCTTATGAATGACATCAGAGACTGTTATCCGGTCGTTATGATCGTGTGAGGTTCGACCGCAGAACGACACCGGCTGAAAATTGACGCCACGGATAATGTCGCTGTTCTCAATAGCGAACCGTATTATATCACCAATCTGATCGTCGTTTACGCCTTTGACGATGGTCGGCACGAGTACGATCGCGGGTTTCGGGCCTGCGCTGCGATGGTTCTCGATTGCTTTGAGCTTAACGTCAAGCAGGTTTCGCCCTCTTAATTTTTCATAGGGCTCCTCAGTAACGCCATCGAACTGAAGATACACCACACTCAAGCCTGCTGATTCTAACTCACTGCAATAGTCCACGCTCGCAGCCATCTTCACGCCGTTCGTGTTCACTTCCACGTGCTCGAATTTGGTGCGTGCGTATTTAATTAGCTCCGGGAGGTCAACTCGGAGCGTGGGCTCACCACCACTGAACTGCAATCCGGAAGCGTTGGTATTCGAAGCAAAATTGTCGATTATTGCTTTGATTTTCTCTTGCGGAAGGTCTGTGTCAGCGTCATTAGTATCACTCTTTGCAAAGCAGGTTGGGCAGCTCAGGTTGCAGCGCTCAGTCACATCGATCACTCCCAGAACAGTGGAAGAGCCGTGCTGTGGGCACAGGCCGCAGGCGAAGGGGCATTCTTCGCTCTGTTCTGCAATCCCTTGGCTTCGGTTGCCTGCTCCTTCTAAATCTCGCGCTTGGAATTGCTGATAAAGCTGAGAATCAGACCAGCAGAGATCTTTGAACGTGCCGTGCTCTTCACAACTTTTCGCGATCCATACGGCGCTGTTCGCTTCGTAGACAGTTGCATCTATCGGACGGTAACAGACGGGGCAGATGCTTCTCGTCGGTCGAATGAGGATCATTTTCGTACTCAGCATCTGTTAGTTAAGGGTTCGAAGCTAAAAAAGATGCGAAGAATGGAAAGATATAAGTACGCTGTGGACAGTACATAGAGATAAGAAAAGAAACTAACCTCTTAACTTTAACGGTGAACCTCCATGCCCAACAAAAAACCGCAACAATCGAACGAGAATGGCGACCTCAATTTCGCCGAATCGCTCTGGAAGGCTGCGGACAAACTGCGCGGGAGCGTCGAGTCCGCCGAATATAAACACATCGTACTGGGTCTTATTTTCTTGAAATACATCTCCGATGCCTTTGTCGAGCGGCAGCAGTATCTGAACCGAGCGGTGAAAGATCCCGGAAACCTCGAATACTACGGCATCTCCGATGCACTTGAAGAGAAAGACGAATATCTCAGCGAGAACATCTTCTGGGTGCCGCCAGAGGCCCGGTGGTCGTCTTTAATGGCGAATGCGACGAATCTAAATCTTGGCAAGCTGGTGGACAACGCTATGGTAGCGATCGAAAAGGAGAACCCGAAGCAGTTCCGCGGTGTCCTCCCAAAGATCTATGCACGGTCGAATATCGATTATCTTAC
Source organism: uncultured Halobacteria archaeon (assembly GCA_964400255.1). Classification (GTDB taxonomy): domain Archaea; phylum Halobacteriota; class Syntropharchaeia; order Alkanophagales; family Methanospirareceae; genus JACGMN01. Next base: position 41,757 of record CAYNTR010000001.1, on the reverse strand, counting down.
GTTAGGTGAGATCATCAACCTCTTCAGCACGATCGGGTTTGGAACCGTCGATGCGATCGCGAAAGACATCCTCGGCCGTGTCTACGAATATTTCATCGGGCGGTTTGCGCAACAGGAAGGCAAAGGAGGTGGCGAGTTTTACACGCCGCGCTGCATCGTCAAACTCCTGGTTGAAATGATGGAGCCCTATCGCGGCCGCATATTCGACCCTGCGTGTGGCTCCGGCGGCATGTTCGTCCAGAGCATCAAGTTCATCCAAGCACACGGCGGCAAGCGGGCCGATATCTCGATCTTCGGGCAGGAAAGTATCGATACGACCTGGCGGATCTGTAAGATGAACCTCGCCATTCGGAGTATTGAGGGCAACATCCAGCTCGGGAACAGCTACTGGGACGACAAATTCAAGGATTTGCGTGCCGACTGTATTCTCGCGAATCCGCCGTTCAACGTGAGCGAGTGGGGCGTTGACCGGGTGCAGGGTGACGTCCGGCTCAAATACGGCACGCCACCAAATTCAAGCGCTAATTACCTGTGGATCCAGCATTTCATCTATCATTTAGCGCCCAACGGGATTGCTGGATTTGTGATGGCGAACGGCTCGATGTCCGTGGGCGGTATCGAAGGCGAGATTCGGAAGAAGATCATTGAGGAGGATCTCGTGGATTGCGTGATCGCATTGCCCATGCAGTTGTTTTATACCACGGGCATTCCGGCCTGTTTATGGTTCGTCACCAAGAACAAAGCGCAAAATGAGCAGCGCAACCGTAGAGGTGAAACGTTATTCATCGATGCACGCAAGCTCTTCCGGAAAGTGGACCGGACGCACAACGAGTTGACAGATGAGCAGATCAAGCAAATTGCGGATACCTACCACGCGCATCGCGGTGAAGCAGGAATGCGGGAGTACGAAAACGCTCCGGGTTTCTGTAAGGTCGCTACTCTCGATGAGATAAGAAAAAACGGGTACGTGCTCACCCCGGGTCGGTACGTTGGCACGGAAGAGGTCGAGGACGACGATGAGCCGTTTGAGGAGAAAATGCAACGACTTGTTGCAGAACTTGCCGCGCAGTTTGAGCGAGCAGAGGGTCTCAGGGACGAGATAAAAGCGAATTTAGAGGAGCTGGGGTATGGGTTCTGAGAAGAGCTTGGACATGATGCTCTCTCAGCCGGAGGGTCAGTTTATAGAGTATAAACGATCAGTTTCCAGTTCGATCAATCGTGAGATGGTGGCATTCGCCAATTCCGGGGGAGGTCATATCCTCGTGGGGATGGATAATGATAGGAAGGTTGTGGGCGTTTCAAACATTAATAGCCAGATTTCAAAGCTGGAAAGTATTGCTCGGGGCTGTGATCCTCCGGTACCTTTGAAGATTTTGGATAGTGCAGGGGTATCATCCACCGGCATGAGTACCGAGGATGTTCTCGTAAATCTCGGTGTTGCAAAACAGCACGACGAAAGGTTGCTATTCACGAATACTGGCGTTCTCTTCTTTGCCCGGGAGCCGATACGATTTCTGAGGCATGCTACCGTCGATTGTGTGTTACTCGCGGGTACGGACAAGGTTGATATTCTGGATAGAAAAGAGCTGAAAGGCAATCTCATGGAAAATGTGAAGCAGGCAATGCTCTTCCTGAAGATGCATCTGCCATTGAAATATGAGATTACCGGCTTGAAAAGGAAGGAGATTCTGGAGATTCCGGAAGAGGTCCTCCGTGAGGCGGTGCTCAATTCCGTCATGCATCGTGACTACCATTTCGAGTCCGCGAACATTTCTGTAGAGGTGTACCGGGACCGGGTGGAGATAGCCGATCCCGGCGGGTTACCACCGGGAATGAAACCGGAAGACCTCGGTAAGAAGAGCGTGCGCAGGAACGCGATGATCGCCGATTTCTTCCACCGGATCGGAGCGGTGGAAAAGATAGGGTCGGGCATAACCCGGATGAAAGAGATGATGGTCTCCAGCGGCCTACCCGAGCCCCGGTATGAGTTCACCTCGTTCTTCACCGTTATATTCGATAGAAGGCCACAAGTTACCCCACAAGTTACCCCACAAGTTAGAACGATGCTGGCTGCCTGTGCAGAGCCGAAATCCCGGGAGGAGATTCAGAAGATACTGGCGCTTGTGGATCGATGGCATCTTCGGAAAGCATATATCCTGCCTGCTCTGGAGGCCGGATGGTTGGCCATGACCATCCCGGATAAGCCCCGAAGCAGCAAGCAGAGATATGTAATTACTGAGAAGGGAAAGAAGATGATGGAGGAGCTGGGGTATGGATTCTGAGCTGATAGAACGATCCGGGTATCCAGAATTCCTCGACGAACTGAAAGAGCGTATTAGAATTGCCCAGACCAAAGCGGTTTTGTCTGTTAACAGGGAGTTAATTGCTCTTTACTGGGATATTGGTAAAAGTATAGTTGAGAAACAGGAGGAAACGAGCTGGGGTAAAGGTGTTGTGGAGCAGTTGGCTCGGGATCTACGGCGGGAGTTTCCAGATGTGAAGGGGTTCTCTCCAAGCAATATCTGGCGGATGCGCGCGTTTTATTTGGCATATTCTGAAGATGTTGAGAAACTCGCACAACTTGTGCGAGATATTGACGTTGTAAATCTGCCACAAGCTGTCGCAGAAATTCCATGGGGGCATAATGTGGTTTTGCTGGAGAAAGTTAAAAATTCTAAGGAGCGTTTATGGTATGCAGAGCAGACCAAGATGAACGGCTGGAGCCGCAATGTCCTGGTTCACCAGATAGAGAGCGACCTTTATGGAAGGCAGGCTGTTGCCGCCAAAACTACCAATTTCCCACAGACGCTCCCATCGCCACAATCTGAACTGGTGGAACAGGCGATTAAAGACCCGTACATCTTCGATTTCATCACCATTGCGAGGGATGCAAAGGAGCGCGATCTCGAGAAGGCGTTGCGGGAAAAGCTCACAGAGTTCCTGCTCGAGCTGGGCGTGGGATTCGCCTTCATGGGCAACCAGTACCACCTGGAAGTGGCAGAGCGCGATTTTTATATTGATCTGCTTTTCTACCACCATCGGTTGCGGTGTCTGGTGGCCGTCGACCTGAAGATGAGCGAGTTCATGCCGGAATACGCCGGGAAGATGAACTTCTACCTCTCGGCACTGGACGACATGGTGCGGCACCCAGATGACCAGCCTTCTGTCGGGATCATATTATGCAAGACAAAAAAGGGGCTTATCGCAGAATACTCACTCAGGGATATGAGCAAACCCATTGGAGTATCCGAATACAAGCTCACGCTTAAACTGCCGAAAGAACTCAGCGGTCAACTGCCGGACCCACGGCAATTGGCAGGGCTCTTAGAAGAGGTGGAAGGCGATTTGGAAAAGGAGAAGGGAAAGAAGATGATGGAGGGAGTATCATGAGAGTCTTGATAGATACAAATATTTTCATATACAGAGAGGATAACAATGTTCTCCCTGACAATTTGCAGGAACTATTGAGACTTTTAAGTGAGCTGAAAGCGGAGATTTTGATCCACCCTCTTTCTGTTAGCGAGATTTATCGAGATAAAGATGAAAAGAGAAAAGGAGTTATTCTCTCTAAAATAAAAACCTATAGATATTTGGAGTCCCCAATAGACCCTGACCCTGATTTTGTGTCAATAGTTGGGGTGCCACAGAGCCATAATGAACGTGTGGATAATGCATTGCTTTTTAGCCTTTATAAAAACGCAATCGATTTTCTAGTAACAGAAGATAGGGGCATATACACGAAATCTAAGAAAATTGGAGTCGATGATCGCGTGTTTAACATCGAGGATGGCTTAGTTTTTTTAAAGAGATATTTGAATACCGATGTGACACCACCTCCGGCAATCCAGAAAGTTCCAGTGCATAACTTGGATATCAAAGATCCATTTTTCGACTCATTGAAAAAGGAGTATGGTGAATTTGAACAATGGTTTAATAAAATTTCCAGGGAAGGGAGAAAATGCTGGGTATACTACGGCAATCACAAGATCGGTGCTTTACTTATCTATAAGATTGAAGAGGAAGCTATTGATTCCATTCCACCGTTACCTAAAAAAAGAAGATTAAAGATATCCACCATGAAAGTTTCTCATACAGGTTATAAAATTGGCGAGCTTTTTATCAAACTGACTGTAAATCTATGTGTACGAAACAATATCGACGAAATGTATCTAACACACTTCACAAAAGAAAATGACCTCTTGATCGAATTGATAACTGAATTCGGGTTCTACCGAGCAGCTGTGAATGAAAGAGGAGAAGAAGTCTATCTAAAGAAATTAAAACCGGATGAAGGAACCGAGATAGCATACCAAGAAATCTGCAAGAAATACTACCCGTCGTTATATGATGGAAGAAAGGTAAATAAATTCGTAATTCCGATTCGTCCAGAATACCATGATAGATTATTCACGGATTATAAAAGGCAATCAACCTTACCTGAATATCTCGGGCAATTCATTGTTGAAGGAAACACGATAAAAAAAGCATATCTTTCTCATTCAAGAAGCATAAAAATCAATAGTGGAGATGTTGTTTTGTTTTATCGCTCCGGTGATATGAGCAGTATAACTGCTCTGGGAGTTGTTGAAAGGGTTTACAGAGGTAATTTAACAAAAAACGAAATAATGCGATATGTGGGAAAAAGAAGCGTGTATACTTATGAAGAAATTAAAGAAATGGCAAAAAAGCCCACGTTACTAATATTTTTCAGTTGGCATTTCTATATAGAAAACCCATTGATACTAAATGATTTGATAGAAAACGATATATTAAGAGGCGCTCCCCAGTCCATCACTGAAATAGACCATGATAAATATTTGAAAATAAAAGAAAGAGGTGGTATAGATGGACATTTTACTTTCGATTAAGCCAATCTACGTAAAAGAGATAATGAATGGCAATAAGAGATATGAGTTCAGGAAGACTATATTTAAGAAGCACCGGGACATAGCTAAAGTATTTATCTATTCCGCTTCTCCTCAAAAAAAGGTTGTCGGCTATTTTAAAATTGGTGAAGTCGTAAAAGAAGCCCCTGAAGTACTGTGGAAGAAATATAAAGATGTGTCAGGGATTAACGAGGATGATTTCTTTAGCTATTTTAACGGATATAAGGAAGGTTTTGCAATTGAAATTCAATCTCTTCATATTTTTAAGCATTTTGTTGATCCTGAAGAATTAAAACCAGATTTCGTGCCGCCGCAATCTTTCCGTTATGTTGATGATTCTATGATTATGAAAGGAGGTGTGCAGTTTGATTAGGAACTCTCTCTTTGAAGGCATAAAAGGCTTAAAGATGGTTTTAGTTGAGATGATAGTAATGGAGGAGCTGGAGTATGGGTTCTGAACAAGAGCTCGCTATTTCTGAGATTGCTGATATTGTGATAGGCGGAACGCCAAAAACAAATAAACCAGAATATTGGGGTGGAAATATAAAGTGGGCTAGTGCTAAGGACATAGCAAATTGTAATGGCAGATACATTTATGAAACTGAAAAAACAATAACTCAAGAAGGGTTGGAAAACAGTGCCACAAAATTATTGCCACGAAATACAATTGTAATTACATCTCGAGGGACCGTTGGAAAGACTTGTCTATTACCCTATTCAATGGCATTTAATCAAACGTGTTATGGTCTAATAGCAAAAGAAGGTGTATATCCCCTGTTCCTGTTCTATAAACTTAAAACTCTGATGGAAAAGATAAACTCCCTCTCTTATGGGACGGTATTTGATACGATTACAAAAAAGACGTTTGACGATTTAAAGATTGTTCTTCCACCCCTCCCCGAGCAGCAAAAGATCGCCTCTATTTTATCTGCCTTAGACGACAAGATCGAGCTCAACCATGCGATGAACAGAACGCTGGAGGCGATGGCGCAGGCGATCTTCAAACACTGGTTCGTGGACTTCGAGTTCCCGAACGGGCAGGGGCAGCCGTATAAGTCAAGCGGCGGCGAGATGGTCTATTCTGAGGAGCTGGGAAAGAAGATTCCGAAGGGGTGGGTGGCGAAACCAATTGATGAGATAGCAAATTTCTTAAACGGTTTAGCCCTACAGAAATACCCACCAAAAGATGAAAACTATTTGCCTGGGATCAAGATAAGGGAACTTCGGCAAGGTATAACAGAATCGAGTGATAAAGCGAGTCCAGACATTGATAAACGATATATTGTTGATGATGGCGATATTCTTTTTTCATGGTCAGGTAGCCTTGAAGTTTGTATCTGGTGCGGTGGTAAAGGTGCGCTAAATCAACATCTATTTAAAGTTACATCTCAAACTTACCCTAAATGGTTCTATTATCAATGGATTAAATTTTATTTGCCTATATTTCGGCATATTGCCAAAGGAAAGGCTACAACAATGGGTCATATTCAACGTCATCATTTATCTGAGACCTATGTATTAATACCCCCAAAAGAAATCATTGAAAAAATGAATGAACTAATGAATCCCTTGATAGAGACTTTCATAAATAACAATATAGAATCTCGTCAATTAGTGAATCTCAGAGATGCACTCCTCCCGAAACTTCTTTCGGGTCAAATACGAGGGAATAATGGTGATAAAACGGGAGCAAAGAATGAAGAGAATAGTTAAGATCCTGCTGAGCAAAGCCACCGATTCTTTGCTGCTCAGCATTGAATTTTTTAACCGACCCTTTGATAGAGGGAGAATCCATGCTTCTTTGATATTACTTGACCATGCGTTTGAGATGCTCCTCAAGGCCACTCTTTTACAGAGAAGGGCAAAAATTTACGATAAAGAGTCTAAACAGACGGTTGGATTTGATAAATGTGTACGACTGGCTATTGGTGCGGGTAACGTGAGATTTTTAACCGATGAGCAAGCGTTGACGCTTCAGATGATCAACAGCATGAGAGATGCTGAACAGCATTATTTCATTGATATCCCTGAGGATCAGCATTATCTGCTTATGCAAGGGGGCGTGACACTCTTTAAAGACATTTTAAAAACCGTTTTTGGTAAAGATCTCTCAGAATTTATGCCACAACGAGTTCTTCCCATTTCTACCGTTCCGCCCAAGGATATTGATGTTTTGTTCGAGAATGAAATAGAGCACATCAAGGCAATGCTCATGCCGGGTAGCCGGAAAAAGTCATTAGCCTTAGCTAGATTACGAGCGTTAGATATAATGGAAAGCGCTATCAGTGGGGAGCATGTTCCGGTAACTGATGCAAAACTGCGGAAAAAATTGACGAAGATAGCGGGCGGAATCGATTGGCAAACGATCTTCCCGGGGGTTGCCTCTCTAAACATGACCACTGAAGGCTCAGGGCTATCGCTCAATCTTCGTTTTACCAAGAAGGACGGAATTCCAATACAGGTGGTTCCTGAGGGAACGCCAGGAGCGATGGTCGTGGGAATAAGAAAGGTAAAAGAGCTGAGTTACTATACGATGGGAAGAGATCAACTGGCAGAAGCGGTAGGATTGTCAAAGAGAAAGACAGATGCTTTAATTTGGTACTTGAAGCTGAAAGATAATGAAACTTATTGCAAGGCGATTCCCATTGGTAAATCCAAATACTACAAATATTCACGAGAAGCAATAAGAGCGATTAAAGACACCCTTAAAGAAAAGTCCTTGGATGAAATCTGGAAGCTATATCGAGAAAAGAATAAAACATGACCTCAGCAACGCTTTCTGAGGATGTTCTTGCGGAGCAACCGGCACTCGCATGGTTCCAAGAGCTGGATTACGAGGTAGCCTTCGGACCGGACATCAGTCCCGGCGGGCTCTTCCCGGAACGGGATTCGTACAGTGACGTTGTGCTCAAACGGAGGCTGCGAGCCGCTCTGGAGAGGCTGAACCCGCACTTGCCTGACGATGCCGTTGAGGATGCCATGCACCAGCTCCTCACACTCGATTCGCCGAATCTGTACGTCAATAATCACCGCTTTCATGTGATGGCGGTCAACGGCGTTAAGGTGGAAATAACCACACCGGAGGGAGAGCGAAGAGGCGATCTCGCACGGGTCTTTGACTTCGAGAATCCAGAGAATAACGATTTCTTCGTGGTGAACCAGTTCACCGTTGTTGATGGAGAGCATAATCGCCGGCCTGATGTCTTGATTTTTGTCAATGGCCTGCCACTGGTGGATATTGAAGTGAAGAATCCGGTAGGCTATGAGCGGGCAAAGGAAGCGTTTACCAAGAACATCAAAGTCTACAAGAGCGAAATCCCGCAGCTCTATCACTACAATGAAATTCTCGTCGCCAGCGACGTTAAGGAGGCACGGCACGGGACACTTACAGCTGACTGGGATTGGTACACCCCCTGGCGTGTGATTGAGAATGGTATGGAACCGCCCGACAGTAGGCCCGAATTAGAGGTCATGATCAAAGGCATCTTCGAGAAATCGCGCTTGCTGGACATCATCCAGAACTTCATTCTCTTTGAAACGCATCGCGACACCGTCGTTAAGAAGATGGCCATGTACCATCAGTATCACGGCGTCAATCGTGCGATGCAGGAGACATTGCGAGCAACGGCAGAAGAAGGCGACCGCAAGATCGGGGTTATCTGGCACACGCAGGGCAGCGGGAAATCGCTCTCCATGGTCTTCTTCACCGCCAAAATCATTAAACACCCCGCGCTTGAGAATCCTACTATTCTCGTTCTGACCGATCGAAACGATTTAGATAACCAAATATACAAAGATAACTTCGCTAAGGCGATGGATTTGATACCCTACCCGAAACAGGCTGAAGACATCGAGGATCTCAAGCAGAAGCTCAATATCCCTGCAGGCGGCATCATCTTCACGACGATCCAGAAGTTCCAGACCAAGAATGGCGAGAAATATCCCTTGCTCTCTGAGCGAAAGAACATCATCGTCATTGCGGACGAGGCGCACCGCTCCCAATATCGGTTACTCGCCGGGAACGTTCGGGATGCGCTCCCTAACGCGTCATTCATCGGATTTACCGGCACGCCCATAGAACTTGAAGACCGTTCAACGCGGGTGACGTTCGGGGACTATATCAGCGTTTATATGATGCGGCAATCAAGGGAAGACGGAAACACGGTTCCGATCTATTACGAAGGCCGGCTGGCTAAAGTCCGCCTCACCAATGAATTCATCGACGAAGAATTCGAGGAGATTACCGAACGAGAAGAAGAGATCATCAAAGAGAAGCTGAAATCCAAATGGGCACGTCTTGAAGCTGTCGTCGGCACTGAAACTCGGGTGAAACAAATTGCTCAGGATATCGTTGAGCACTTCAATCAACGAGAACTCAAAGGTAAAGCAATGATCGTCTGCATGAGTCGACGCATCGCCGTTAAAATGTACGAATTACTCGGACAAATCCCCGAGGCGCCCGAGACTGCTGTGGTCATAACCCGGCCAGAGGATTTCGGGTTGCCGAGGATGACCAAACAGGAACAGGAAGATGTCAAAGCACGGTTCAAAGACCCGAACGATCCGCTGAAGTTTGTCATTGTTCGTGACATGTGGCTGACCGGCTTCGATGCGCCATGCCTTCACACCATGTATGTCGATAAGCCAATGCGTGATCACAACCTCATGCAAGCGATTGCGAGAGTGAACCGCGTCTTCAAAGATAAACCAGGTGGTCTCATCGTGGACTACATTGGTATCGCCGACGACCTCAAGAAGTCACTCAGAGTCTACAGCGATGAAGTACGGCACGATTCCATGATCGCCATTGAGGACGCAATTACCGTCTTACAAGAGAAATACGATATCGTGTGTTCGTTCTTCCACGGCATCGAATATGCAAACTGGCGGCGGTTAGCGCCCGTAGAGTTAACCTATCTCATTCAACGAGCTCACAATGCGGTAACCACGGACGATGAAACAAAAGACAGCTTCCTCAGGCAGTGCACCGCTTTGTCAAAGGCTTTTGCGCTGGTCAGCCCCCATAAGGAGGCTACTGATATTCGTGACGATGTGCTCTTCTTTCAGAGCGTCCGCAGAAGTATACGAAAATACACACCTTCTGTAAGGGACGCATCCGAAGATGTCGAGACAGCAATCAAACAACTCGTCTCCGAAGGCGTCTCCTCAGATGAAGTCGTGGATATATTCGGATTCCGAGAAAGGGACCGCCCAGAAATTTCCATTCTCAGTGACGAGTTCCTGAATGACATCCAGAAGATCGAGCACAAGAATTTGCAGGTCGAAGTGCTTAAGAAACTAATCAATGATGAGATAACCGGGAAAATGAAAAAGAACGTCGTAACTTACCGCTCGTTCAAGGAGATGCTGGAAAATACGATCAAGAGGTATCAGAACCGCACAATAGAATCTGCCGAAGTGATTGAACGGTTGGTTGACATGGCACGAGATCTTCGAACCGTGGAACATCGTGGTGAACAACTCGGTCTGACTGATGAAGAAATCGCATTCTACGATGCCGTCGCCCAAGGAAGAGAACATATCAAATCAGATGAACAGCTTCTGGAGTTAGCTAAGAAATTAGTGGTCACGATCAAAAGCAACTTGAGCATTGATTGGACGGACCATGAGAATGTCAAAAGCAAAATACGCGCGAGTGTCAAGCGCTTGCTCAAACGGGAAGGGTTCACGCCTGAGATCTACGACCCAATGGTGAGCACCATAATGGAGCAAGCAATCAACCTCTATCAGGATTATGTTCCTGTATCTGCTGAGCTCTCATTTCCGGTTGGAGTTGGATAAGATGAAACGAATCAAAGAACTGCCTGATTTTGACCGCCCACGGGAAAAACTCATTAGCAAAGGCCCTGAAGCGCTTTCCGACATTGAATTAATCGCAATTATCATCGGAAAGGGAGTTCCGGGAATGGATGCTTTTCAAATAGCCAGAGAAATCTCTAAAACCCTGAAGAACGACCTCGCACAACTCACTTATGAAAATCTCCAGAAAATCGAAGGCGTAGGATCGGCAAAAGCGTGTCAAATAATGGCAAGCTTTGAACTTGCACGTCGATATCTCATAAAAGAAGCTGTAAAGATCACTTCGCCGACAGATGTTATACCGCTTGTATCCAATATAGCGGATAAAAAGCAAGAATATTTTGTTTGTATTTCGTTAAACGGAGCGGGCGAGATTGTTGGCAACAGAATAATAACGGTTGGATTACTTGATCATAACCTTGTTCATCCACGAGAGGTTTTCGCTGATCCTATTACAGATCGAGCGGCTTCTGTTATTCTCGTGCATAACCATCCTTCTGGCATTTTGGAACCGAGCAAGCAAGATATTCTCATGACAAAACAACTCGTCGAGGCAGGATCGGTTTTAGGTATCAAGGTATTGGATCATCTTATTGTCTCGAAGAAGGGATATTTGAGCATGAAAGAGAAAGGGTTGTTATAAAACATTTATACCACTTTAAGGCTAGTACTGAGCTATGAACCTCACGATAACACCTGTTTCACCGTTTGATTTCCATTTAAGTGCTAGGATTTTTGCTGGTGGTGATCCCCACATTCGTACTTATGAACATGGCAAGTACTGGCAGGTTCTGCGCCTGAACGAGAAATTAGTACTTGTTACGATCACCTCATCAGGAAGGATAGACAACCCGAAATTAGAAGTTGAATTAAAATCAAACGCTGAACTTTCTACGAACGACCAAAAACGCGCTGAAGAAATAGTCTCTTCCCTTTTCAATTTAACCTGTGACCTTACTGCGTTCTACGAGGAGGTCAAAAACGATACGATTATGTCAACCTTGACTCGGCAATTAAAGGGGTTAAAAAGTCCGACAACACCGATGGTCTTCGAAGCGTTGGTCGATTCAATAATAGAACAGCAGATCTCGCTCAATGTGGCACATGTGTTAGAACGAAACGTGATCAAAACGTTTGGTGCTACGCTGGAACTGGATGAGAAAGTATATTACGCATTTCCGACACCCCAAAACATCGCTCACGGAACGGTTGAGCAACTCCGTAACTGCGGCTTGAGTATGCGAAAGGCAGAGTATATCCACGGTATTGCTACTGCTATTGTTAAAGGCGAGCTGGATTTAGAGCATTTCAAAACCTATGAGGACGCGGAGGCGATTATCAAGGAACTCTGTAAAGTGCGCGGCATCGGAGTATGGACGGCAGAGCTCACGATGCTCCGCGGCATGCATAAATTAGAGGCATTCCCAGCGGATGACCTCGGCCTACGACGCCACATCGCGCATTACTACTGTAACGATCTCAAAATCTCCAGCGTCGAGGCACGCAAAATCGCCGAAAAGTGGGGACGCTGGAAAGGCCTGGCTGGGTTTTATTTGATACTCGCGAGTCGATTGGGCTTAGAACTTTAGGATTCTGCCTGCGAAAAGTTATGTGCAATACAAACCAAAATAGTTATATAGTCCTGAAACTAAAGGAAAAGTATGACTGGATCGGTAACAATTCAAGAGGTTTACGAAGCACTGAAGAGAATTGAAGAGAAGATGGTTACTCGAGAGGATCTCGACGCACTTGTGGATTCAGTTGAAATTCTGAGCAATCCCAAAACGATGGAAGCACTTCGCAAAAGTGACCAGGATATCAAAGCTGGCAGGGTTAAGGAAGTTACGTCTGTCAAGGATTTGCTTGCAGAGCTTTGAGCATTCGTAGGTGTAAAGTGGGGAAGAATTCCTGAGAGGTTTATTAAGTCTTCTGCAAGATCACTAACTAAAGGCATGACCTGGATAGTAAAACGAACAAATACGTTTTTGTCCTCTCTAAAATCCATCCAAAAGAACAAGCAAGCCCTCGAAGAACTCGATAAGAAAATTAAACGGTTACAAGAAGATCCGTTACACATCGGCGGTTGGCTTTCGGGAGAACTACACGGTAAGAAATCAACACGAATAACAAAGAGATACCGACTTATATTTACACCTAACGAAAGCGAGAAGGTGGTTTATCTCAACTGGATTGACCATCGTGAGCACGCGTACTAGCAGTTCTGACTCCTCAAGCTCACAAATAATAATACTTCCCTTTCGCCTTCTGCTCTCGATCTTTTGCCGAGCCGATCTTATTGATACGCGGCCGGAGCGTGCTTTCATCTCGTCTGAAGGTTACACCTAAATCCTTCAAGAACATATTCATGCCCTCACGCATCTCAAAAGAGCCTTTTATCTCGCCCCGCACACCTGGCGTGCCGTCAAATACCATCAAGCGATCACTAACCAGATCCACCAGATAGATGTCATGATCCACAATCAGCATTGGTACCTCCCGCCGTTCTGCATACCGCCGTAACGTCTTGATCAATCGCACCTTCTGCTCCACATCAAGATGCGCCGACGGCTCATCCAGCACGTAGAACGAGGCATCCTGGCACAAACATGCTGCTATCGCGACGTTTTGTAATTCACCACCACTGAGATCATTGATGTTCTTTTCCTCTATCTCCGGTATGCCCAACGGTCGCACCACCTCAATGATATCGGCATCGGTTAGTCCACCCTCTTTGAGCGAATAGATGAAATCCTTGACCTTCATATCCAACGCGGCCTTTATATACTGCGGCTTGTACGAAGCGGTAATCGCAAACGATATTTCACCGGTTGTCGGCTCTGTCTCACCTACCAAAACCTTTACGAATGTACTTTTACCGATCGCGTTGCGCCCAACACCACCTAACACCTCCGCTTCCTCTATACTGCCAGGTTTTGCTTCCAAGATAAACCCGCCCTCACCGTAGCGCTTCTCAAATCCACCATACTCGATGAAAACGTTACGCGCTTCAAGTTTCTCACGTGGTGGATGCGCGGTGAACTCGATCGGCTTATCGCGTATTCGCACGTTCTCCGCCTGCAGGAATCCACTCAAATATTCGTTTATCCCTCTACTCGTGCTCTTGGGCAGGGTCACCACACCATACTCCCCCGGGTTGCCGTAGAGAAGATGCACATAATCCGCAACCATGTCCAGAATAGCGAGATCGTGCTCCACCACAACCACCGCTTTTTCTGTTAGAACCGTCCGGATCCCCTTTGCCACTTGAACACGTTGGTAAATATCCAGATACGGCGTTATTTCATCCAGGAAGTAAAAATCAGCATCGTGTATCAGACACGCTAAGATCGCAACCCGTTGTAATTCACCACCACTGAGCGCCTTGATATCTGTCTTCAGCGCCTTTCCGAGCTCAAAAGCCGTTACAAGCCCCTCTGATTCGCCGGTCTCGTCCGTCCTCTCTAATAGCTCAGAGACCGTACCATCGAAGAATTTTGGTATCGCATCGACATATTGCGGCTTATATGAAACCTTGATTTTTTCTTTTGACAATTTATCGAAGTAATTCTGTAACTCTGAACCTGCATACCGCTTGATGATCTCATCCCACCGCACCTCGCGATCAACGTTCCCGAGGTTCGGAACTTGGAGCCGTGACAAAATTTTGATCGCAGTGCTCTTCCCAATCCCGTTCTGGCCTAACAGACCGGTAACCTTACCGGCTTTGGGAATCGGCATGCCATACAAAACAAAACCATTTTCACCATAGCGGTGCGTCTCCTCACCCGCCAGCTCCTCCGGCAAGCCGATAATAGAAATAGCGGTAAAAGGACATTTCTTGATGCATATCCCACAGCCCTCGCATAATTCCTCTGAAATAACGGGCTTGCTATCATCACCTACAATGACTGTCTCCTCACCGGTACGCACCATCGGGCAGTATTTGATGCATTCGTACATACACTTCTTCGGTTGGCACTTGTCCTTCTTCACGATCGCTATTCGCATTTTTACTTTTGTTCTCCATTGCCCGTTTGGTTATTGGTTTCTGGCTGGTTCAGTACAAGACTGCTGAAGAAGAATATAAACGGTCTTTATGAAAAACCTTTTAAATATCTGAGTTAAGGATGAAATTAAGATGAAGAAGGAATTCACCATCGTTATCGAGCAGGATGAGGATGGAATATATGTCGCCTCGGTACCTGAACTGGAAGGCTGCCATACGCAGGCTAAAACTCTCGAAGAGTTGCAAGAACGGATAAAAGAGGCAATACAGCTCTATCTAGAGGTTGAATCTGAACTCGTAGAGGAGATCCCTTTAGCATTGTGGGTATTCAGAAGGTTGAAGTGACTATCTAAATGAATTTTTGAAATTGGTAGTCTCGTTTTCTATGGTGATTTGTGAAGTGCTATTAAAGGTTACATCACGACACTGCCCTTTATTAAGTCCTAGATAAGCAGAGCTATAAAATGACAAAAATCAAACCTCTTCCCGCTAAAACAATAATAAAAGCGCTGGAAAAGATTGGTTTCAAACAAATCAGACAAAAAGGAGGTCATTTATTCATGCGACATCCCGATGGGAGAACTACGCTCATTACCGTTCACCCCGGAGAGGATATTGGAAAAGGTATGATTCGAAAAATAATAAGCGATGCAAAACTATCGAGGGACGAATGGCTTGAACTCATTGGGAGTCTTTAAGGGTTCTTCAGTCTATTGTGACGATGCAATCTCACGCATTTGTCTATACATATCCGGCTCTAACGCAGCAATAAGGGAAATGTTGCTCGTTTTCCCTACTTCAGTTTTAAACGCTTTCCCTTCTGAATCGGTAATGATGCCACCCGCCTCTTTTAAAATGAGTGCGGCCCCGGCAATGTCATAACCGTTTATTAAGTCACGAACATCTACGACCGCATCCAAGACACCTTCCGCAACTAAGCATATCTCCAAGGCTATACTGCCCAGCACGCGAATAACCATATTCCTGTTTTTCAGGAATTTTATCAGAGCATCGGGAATTGCATCAGCGCCGTAGGTATAGATCGAGAACGCACGTTTCGTCTTCCCTTTTATCGTACGAGGAAGCCGCGTGCCATCGACCCATGCACGGTCGCCCTTCACCGCATAATAGGTCTTCCCATAGATAGACGTAACGACACTCATTTCAAGGTCTTTAAACATAACGTGTTCCACGTTCGATGAGTACGCAATCGAGGAGCAGAAGAACGGGATACCAAGGGTAGCATTAGTAGACCCATCGACAGGGTCAAAGATGAGCGTGAATTCCGGTTCGCCGTCTTCCGGATACACATGGTCACCCAATTCCTCTGAGATTATCCGCGCACAGAGATTACGGCTCTGTAAGGCATTTTGTAACGCCTCTTCCGCGAACAGATCGATCTTTCTCGTTACGTCCTGCGTTCTTCGCTTTAGTACTTCTCCATAGTCTGGAGTCTCTAAAAGGTAGGTTCGTATAGAATCTCGTATCTCCGAGGAAATCTCTAACAGCTCCTCTATCTCCATTATTATGGTACCAGTCCTTCTCTACTGCTCTGCCAACTTTTCCCTTCGTTCCTTCTCTGCCATTCCCGTCTCTTTCTTCTCTTGCTGCAATCGACGTATCAAATCTGCACCTGCCTTGTCTAACGGTTTCACTTCAATAAAGCCCCATTCAATCGCACGTTCGAATACCTCCTTCCCAACCTCAGTGTGAATGATAACGGTTGACTTACCCGCAGGTGAGCCGATATGCCCAACACTGACGTCTGCAAACCGCCCGATTAAATCTTCACAGATCTTGCACCCCTCTCGCTTATAATCTTCGATCTCGACTAATCTTGCATGTAACAGCTCCTTATCTCCGGCATATACATGGAATCCATCCTCCTGAATGTCTAACTTTGTTATCTCGTCAGGAGTAATACCATGCTCGCGTTCAAGAAAGTCCTTCATTAAGGCGTCATACGAATACGCACCCCTGCAAAATACGCTAATCCTTAATCGTATATTGGACGAAAAATCATGGGCATTGTGTGTACCACGGCCCACTTCAAGCATCTTCTCATACGCCGCCATTTGACACGGTGTACCCATTAAGGCGACGCTCCAGAGGCCGTAGTTCAAAATCGCATCTGGTATACCAGTCAGTACGGCTGCAGACCCATAGGGGCCGCTCTCTTTCTCTAGTAAAGCACCCTTATGCATTGCAACGCGCACCTCAGGCATCAGATCGCCATCATGGCCAACAGTTATGCACCCCTCCACTACCGCATCAGCAAGTGCGGAGGCGAGCAGTGAAAGAGCCGCACCACCATTATTACATGCTTGCCTAATCTCCGCATCTTTACTCACCACTTCGTAAATCTCTTCCAGTCCTTCCCTTGACTTCGGTTCCGCTACCCGTGGGCACTGATAGTAGCAGTATCCACAATTTATCGGGCACCGCTGCCCTTCGATTATCACTGGTCTAGCTTGCGACGCATAACAGGACCCGCACATCGACGAAAGCACCTGCCCTTCTCCAATCACTGGTTTACCCTCAGAAAAGTCCATACCAAGAAAACCAAGATCGAGCAACTTGCAGGTAGCAACGCAACCACCGCACAGTGAACATTTACCCGCATCTATTACTTCACGCTTCAAATCGCTGAAATCCTTTCTCTCTTCCATTTTTGACCCTTTCCTCTGTTCTTGTTTGTTGATACCATAACCATGCCGCTCGGCATATAAAAAGTTTGATTCCGGTTCTCTCCTCCCGTGGATCAAAAGCATAAGTTTTAAAAAGCATAACATTTCGTTTGGTATATAGTTAGGTAGGTAGGTAGAGATACCCACGGTGTACAGGTACGAGGATACGATGCTGAAACCTGCGGAGATGAGGGAACTGCGCATTGTCGCGTTGGATAAAGATACCGATCTGATAATCAAAAAACTCGACACCTTAGGTACTGTTCATATTACTGATATAAAGGAATTCTTAGATGAATGGGAAGGGTTAATAGAGCCATCTAAAGCTGAAGCAACGGTACTCAAAGCCTCTGAGCTCTTGACGAGGATGGCCAATCTGATAGCTTTGCTGCGACCCCCGAGTGCAGGTGAAGAATTGAAAATTGAGCGGCCGTTCGAGGAGAAAGGAGTGAAAGTAACGGCAGAGGAGATACAAGTAGACAAGATAGAAAAGGAGTTTAGCGAATTAGAGAAGACCGTAACGACGTTAACCTCGGATATTGGACGATTACGAGAGGACCTGTCACATCCAAAGGGTCTCTTACGGGTTTTAAAGCTCTTAAAAGAATTTGATATTGATTTGGATTTTGTAGGCGAGAAGGATTTTACGTCCGTGTATGTGGGTAAAGTGCCGATCAAGAATTTAGAGGAGCTGAAGACATCACTCGAAACGGTGACTGGTAAAAATCATCTTGTTGTTTCGAAGGTGATGACAGAGGAAGGAGAAACCATCTCTTTTGCGTTCGCTGTAATTGTAGCCTTGAAAAAGGATAAAGCGGAAGTTGAACGGGCACTGAGAATAGTGGACTTTGAGTCCTATCGGCTCCCCCGTGAGATTCCCCAGAGAACAACCGATGCAATAGCGAATGTAGAAACGAGAATAGAGGGGCTTGAGGCTAAGATAAAAGAAAAAGAGCGTGAGGTTGAAGAAATTCGGAGCGCACGACTTCAAGACCTGCTACTGATGCACGAGCTCGTGCAAATAGAGGAAAGCAAGGCAAAGATTAAGATTCTCTTCGGCTCAAGTGAACGTGTACGGGTCATCGAGGGGTGGACACCTGAGGAAAAGGTTGATACCGTAATCGAGGGGATAAGCGAAGAGGTGGGTGGGCTGTGTGTGATTGAGGTGCGAGAGCCCAAGAGAGTGGATGTGCGTGTGCCTTCGCTGTTAAAGAACCCGAAATTCGTCAAACCCTTTGAATCGATCATCAGGATGTACAGCCTTCCTTCGTACCGGGATATTGACCCGACGCTGATCACTGCCATAATATTCCCGCTGCTCTTTGGTCTTATGTTCCCGGATATCGGACACGGTTTATTATTACTTGTGATGGGATTGGCTCTGTTTTATGGGGTAAAGGGCTTAAAAGGCTTCGGAGATATGGGTGTGATTATCTCGTTATGTGGTGTTTGGGCGATCATTGGGGGTATCCTCTTTGGCGAATTCTTCGGATTCAGTGAGTACGCAGCGCACTTACTCCATTCGTCAATGGAGATGGAGGTCCCCCATCTGCTTCATACGATACTCATCCACGAGCCCTTGTGGTTCGAGCCGATACCGAACGTAACGGGGATGTTTGTCATTACTCTGTTAATTGGTGCAATCCACATGGGCCTCGGCGTGGTATTGGGTGTGACGAACAAACTTTCCGATAAAGACATACTAGGGACAATAATCGGGATCGTCAAAATTTGGACGTTACTTGGCGCGCTCTATTTCTTACTCGTTCTACTCCGCTCCTCTGTAGCAGATGTGGAGATTGGCGTTATTACCTTTGTTATGAATATAATCGAGAGTATTAACGTCATGACGGGCATTGTGGTCTTCGTCGCGCTTCCTATATTCCTGCTCTTTCTACTCAGTTTTATTAAGGAGTTGAAGCACGAAAGCGCTCATGGGAAGCCATCTTTCATCGATATCTTTATCATTGCCATTACCGGTGTGATCGAGGCAGTACTGGAAAACTTCTTCAGATTCCTCGCGAATACCATCTCTTACGGCAGAATTCTCGCGCTCGCATTGGCTCATGCAGCGTTAATTGAGGTCTTCATCCTCTTGACCTTCATAAGTGCGCAGGTAAACATAGTATTGGCTCTTGTGGTCTTCATTGCCGGGACTACAGTCGTGGTACTCCTCGAAGCGATAATGTCCGCAATCCATGCGGTCAGATTGCACTACTACGAGTGGTTCACGAAATTTTATGAGGGAGGCGGGATCGAGTTCTCGCCATTTAAGTTCCCGAGAACGTATACACGATAACCGATCAGAACATCATCGTAATTTGCGATTCCAATCGTTCTTCATTTCATCTTTTCGAGTATCTCACACGCTTTGCAAATACGTGATGCCGAGGCATCACCACATCGCTCACACTGGAATAGCTTTGTTCCGGGTTGCGCTCGGGGTAAAAATTCGGAGAGCCGTTCATAGCCGCGCATCACGGAATATTTCGTCCCCGGATGTTTCCGCTCGACTTCATTCAGCATCTTTTTCACCGTGAATCGGAACGAACGGGGAGCGTAAGGGCAATCGACGGTAATTATTGGTATACCAGCTAGAAACGCATAGAGCGCTACTTCCTTCTCAGGAACGACTCTTAACGGCTTAATTCGTGGAATGAACTCTTCACGACGACCATTCAGCCGTCCTAATCGCTCGATATCACCTCTAATATAATTGATTAATACGGTCTGAACTTCGTCGTCGAGATTATGCGCCGTTGCTACCTTCGTAGCACCCAGTTCCCTGGCTTTTCGATCGATCAGCTTCCTCCGCAAGACACCGCAAAAGGTGCACGGCGCCTGCTCGAATTGTTTAGCTACGAGTTCATCGAGCGGAAATCCGAACTCTTCTTCAAATGAAATTTGAAAGAAATCCACCCCGAAATCCTTCGCCACCTTCTCCGCATTATTGAGCGTTATCGCGCGATAACCGTGTATTCCTTCATCCACGGATAGCGCAAAGAATTTCAAATCATCTCGATTATGGAAGATCTTAGTGAGCATATAGAGGAGAGCTGCGCTGTCCTTCCCGCCACTCAGAGCTACCGCAATCGTATCCCCTTTCTCGACCATCAGCCGTTTTCTCATCTCCTTTTTTACCTTTCGTTCCACATCCTCGACGAAGTGGTCCTCACAGAGGTGTAGCCCGGAGTATTTCTGATGGATTACCGCAGAATTCGTGCATGTTCGTTTACTGCAGCGCATTTGTGTAATCAATTATCAAGGGAAGGATATAAATACCAGAAGACGTTTTTAAAGGGTGAGGGAGAGAAATTGGCATTTGAACGGAGATATTTGGAAACGTGGGCTTTACAGACGTTCTATTATGCACTCATCGGTGTATTAGTCGGTCTTGGCATTACCGCCTTCTTTTTAGCCTTAAATTTCGTCCAACCATTGCTCTTGGAATACTTCGGGGGGTACCATCCCCCGTCGCCACGAAATGAACCGCAGTTGTTCGTGTTCAGCCCACTCTTCGGGGATGCTTTCGCTAATCCATCCTTATTAGTGCTCTTAGCCCTTATTCCCGCCATCGGCGGCCTGATTTGCGGACTCATCAAATTTAAACTGTTGCCGGTTGAAAAACCCGAACTGCACGAGACTGACGTCTTCATCGATGGATTTCACAATGAGGGGGGGATAATCAAGGGCAAGACTGGGTTGGTGCGAGGGATATGCTCGGTGCTGACAATCGGATCTGGCGGAAGTGCAGGCAGAGAGGGCCCAAGTGCAATGCTGGGTGCAACCATAGGCTCGGTGTCCAGCAGACTTTTTAAATTGGAAGATCGCGAACGGAGGAAAATCGTTGCAGCTGCTGCGGGTGCTGGCATTGCGGCCATTTTCAAATCCCCGCTTGGTGGCGCGTTCTTTGGCATTGAAACGTTATATAAACGGGATATGGAGATAGAGGCATTAGCGCCGGCCATCATCTGTTCTATCACCGCGTACATCATCTCCAGTACCTTCTTCGGCGTGGGCCCCCTGTATGAAATAGGAACGTATGACCTTGTAACCCTCTTAAAACCCTTTTCGTTACTGCTCTTTCTGGCGCTCGGAATAGCCTGCATCCCATTTGTCATCGCCTTTGCGAAACTCATGGAACTCTCACGCGTGTTCTTCTTTGAGAAATTGAAAATCCCGGATTATCTCAAACCGGGATTTGGCGGACTGCTGCTTGGTTTACTATTTCTTATTGGCTATGTTATCATCAATCTCCTGCACGAAGGGGAAAACGGGGTAGAGATAGCGAGTGGCATCTTTGGTGGCGGCTATGGATTTATGCAACTGGCATTTTACGGAGAGCTCACTTTGAGCGTCTTAGCGTTTGTCGCCGTTGCGAAAATCATTGGGACCGCTTTAACCCTGGGATCGGGAGGTAGTGGAGGCTCATTTTTACCCTCGTTAACCATCGGCGCAGCAGTAGGAGGAGCAGTCGGACAAACGCTCGCCTATTTTTTCCCTGAAACGGTAGGAAATCCGTGGGTATTTTCACTCATCGGTGCTGCCGCTTTCTTTGGAGCTGCGGCCAATGCACCACTTACCGCTCTTTTTATCGTCTCTGAAATTTCAGGTTCGTATGAGCTGTTCGTTCCTGCGTTACTCGCTATTATCCCCGCATACTCACTCTTATGGAGATGGACGATATATCCAGGGCAATATGATGTGAAGAAAGAATCTCCCGCACATAGGCGAGAATTCATGGTTGACATTCTCGAGGGTTTGAGAGTGGAAGATGCGTATACGAAAGCAGTGCTCACCATTCCAGAAGACATGACCGTAATTGAGGCGCTCTATTTCGCCGAGAAACACGAGCACATCACCTATCCCGTGGTTGATGACGAAGGGAAGATGATCGGAATAACGACCGTAATGGACCTGGAGAAGGAACGAGAGGAAGGATCGACGTACAAAAAAGTAGGGCTGCTGTGCGTGAAGGAGGTAATCGTGACCTATCCTGAAGAGCCTTTAGAAGAGGCTTTGCGCAAAATGGACAAGTATCACGTGGGAAGATTGCCCGTGGTCCTTGACGAACGTGAAGGGGGCAAGAAAGAGCTGGTAGGAATAATCGGCAGATCTGATATAATACGAGAGCACTTCCGTAGATGGGCGTATGTCAAAGGGAGCTGATGCCCATAATAAGGTTGACGAGAACTTGATCGCCATTCTCATGAGAGGTCCTGTAGGTATCCTTAAAAGTTATTAGTAGTTCACGGGTATTTCTTAATTATAGGTGTTTAAGATTAGCGGGACAAGGGGAGATGACAATAACGGAAGAATTGCCACCGGGTGAAGTGCCGCCTGAAGAAATCCAGGAAGCAAATGCTCTCGTCTCATTTACCTTTTCTAATATTTTCAAATCCATGATAGGGCCGCTTGGCTCGAAGAAATTGATAGCGAGTGGTGCTACGCAGGGAGGGATGGCAGATCTCGTAACCAGTAATGCGTACAGTTTAGTGCGGGAATTAAAATACCAGCATCCTACCGCGGATATACTCTTGAATGCCGGCTTGGCACAGGGTGAACGGGTTGGAGATGGCATTGCTACCGTTATGATTCTAACTGGTGAGTTGGTATGGCGAGGTTATGAACTGAGAAATATCGGAATACATCAAAATGTAGTTGTGGGGGGATATGAGAAGGCACTGGAACGTGCACGAGAGGTTTTACATGATATCGCATCCCCGGTAGAGATACAAGAAAACGATGAGTACGTGCGGAAAGTGGCAAAGACCGCTTTAAAGAAGAGTAATTATTACAGCGAAGACCGGTTAGTACAGGCAATCATAGACAGCATAAAACGGATCTGCGATAGTGACGAGTGGCCGCTCAATGTGGACGATATAGTGATAGAGACAAAAGCGGGCGGTAAAGTTGACGATACACGGTTTGTTGAAGGCGTGGTTGTGGATAGAGATGTTCTGGACGAGCTCCCCACAGAAATGGAGAATGCAAAGATCGCGCTGCTTGATTTCCCCATTGAACATAAAGAGCCGAAAGTAAAAGGCAGAAGGGAGCTCCCAACCGGAACGATGGCACGGGAGCGAAGTAAAGCAGGTGAAACGGTCGGAGCGCTTGATTTTCACGTCACTATTTCACAGGCATCGCATTTCAGAGCGTTTCGTGAGACGCGAACACGGATTTTCCACGAGCTTATAGACGGCGTCATTAATTCCGGTGCAAACGTGGTGTGTTGTCGGTGGGGTGTGGATGATGATGCACTCGATAAGTTCCGAAGGGCCGGGATCATGCTGATGAAACGGGTGAAAATGACCGATTTGAAACGTTTAGAGAAATCCACCAACGGCAAGGTCGTTAAAGACGTAAGCGACCTAAGCGAAGACAAATTGGGCTTTGCTGGAAGAGTAGTCCAGCGAAAGGTAGGTGGCGTTAATCTCGTCTTTTTTGAAGACTGCCCGTATAAGAAGTCGTCTACAATTCTTATACGAGGCGCTCATATCAGGATTCTTGAGGGCATGGTAGGCGATATTAAAAGTGCGTTGCACGCTGTCGCTCGCTTGTATGATGATGCACGAGTACTGCCCGGCGGGGGTGCAGCAGAGATCGAATGTGCAGCGGCATTACGGAACTTCGCACGAACGATACCAAGCAAGGAGCAATTAGCAGTTAATGTGTTTGCGGACGCTTTGGAGAGTATACCAAAGGCGTTAGCAAAGAACAGCGGCATGGATCAAATTAACACACTCACGTCACTCAGATCTGAGCATTACCGGGGTAATAAAAATGCCGGGATATCAGGAAAGGATAAGAGTATCAAAGACATGTTTGAAGAGGGGATACTCGATCCCTACACCGTGAAATTGCAGGCATTAATCACTGCCGCTACGGCGGCTGCAGGCATGATTAAAATAGACGATCTGCATATCGCGAAGAGTGAAGTGGCTGAGGAGGCCGCGAACATCGGAGCACAGATATCCGGCAGAACACGTGAACTGATAGAAACAGAGCGGAGACCTCAAGAGTTTACGTTTAAAGGAGGCCGCTTGAAGTACACAGGAAGAGGTGGAAAATCAGCGAAGTCGGTGTATCGGGAGGATTAAAGAATCCCATCCTCCCTATCGCCTACAGCTGAAACTCATCGCATTTTATTTTTCCACTTCCGTCTGCATTCATCACACCTAAAACAAGATTATTGTTAATATTACGGGAGATTATGCCACCTTCTAACTCCTTCTATTCTTGAAAAATGTTCTCAAGTGAGAAATATGCTATCTTTGTACTATCAGGACTCCATGAAAAAGCATACTGTCTCCATGAAAAATATTTTGAGTCCCATGGCTCTGTGGTCAATTGTTTCACGCCCTCGTTTGTTATAGTTGCTATAACTGGCACTGCTAATAGTGGTAGCAAAACAGACAAAATGACTGTTGCCGCTACAAGATCATTTGCAAATCTTTTCATCAGATTAAATTTTTTGCTATTTATCATATCATTATCACCTCCTTATCGGATAAAGCTGCACGTATTATATTCAAATAATCTGGGCATACTTCTTTATCTATATAACCGATTTTTTCCCACCATTTATCCGTTAAAATCTTTATTAAAGGGTTCCGTTCAGATTTTAAAATCTCAACTTTTAAGAGTGTTGAGTATGGTATTTCAAAATTACGCCGGTGATCACGCAGTATATCATCGGGAGGTAGTATCTTTAGTTCTTCTGATTTCTTTTCCGCACGTTCTCTCCTGGTATTTAGCGTGAATAAAATTCCAATAGCGATGATAACATTTGCTATTGTAAACCCACCTAGTATACCAAAACCCATAACTTTTAGACCGATATAGCCGAAATTCATGATTACCGCAAATAAAACAATACCAAGGGGATTACTTAAAAAGTCCCGACAGGTAACAGCAAATACAACCCTATTCGATGTAAAAAACAGATTGTAATGACCAGATGCATCAAGTATTTTTATAATACCAGAAATTGCTTCCTGATTATTGCTATCAGACATTTTTACACAACTTGAATTTTGGGTACAATATCTGAAATTTTTGGACTACACTTCTCTATACGCTCAATAGGTTCCGTGTCAATAGCTGAATAACATACCAATCTGACTCCGTATTTAAAGTCCAATTTTTTTTCCATCAATGTATAGGGAGTAAGAGGCTTGAAATCCTTTGATCCATACTCCGAAATGATATATGAAGGTGTAGTGCCTTCACATATAAATTCAATATTTTGCCCTATTACTGCACAAGTAGAATTAAAGTGTAATGGATAGTTAATTAATCTACCGTCAAACTCGCAATTTCCACCTTCTATTCGTACTGACAACCAGGTATTATCATATTCAGACTCAATAGTTTTGTTAGGACTGAGAGCTATCCCATAGATATAGTCCATAGCACTAACATTGCCATACAATTCAATCAGAGCATAAATATTTTCCCCATCAGTTGCTAGATATAGCGTTTTAATATCTACTTCGTCAGAAATATTTGGATCGTTTTGGCTTATCAAAACTGGTTGTATTCCCAATTTATGCCAATCGTTAACGTCTCCATCTATAGTTATTCTTTCCTCTTTTATTCCTTCTATCCCTCCTTT
This sequence comes from uncultured Halobacteria archaeon, assembly GCA_964400255.1. Taxonomy (GTDB): domain Archaea; phylum Halobacteriota; class Syntropharchaeia; order Alkanophagales; family Methanospirareceae; genus JACGMN01. Next base: position 15,741 of record CAYNTR010000001.1, on the reverse strand, counting down.
TATTTTTTCTTCCTCTATGCATCCACAGGTAAATACGACCACTATCAAAAACAATACAACAGATACACCTATCATTTTCTTATCCATACATTCAATCACCTTCACTTTTTAAACAGTATGATCGAGCTTCATCGGAAAGTAACAAAATTAAACCAAGAGGTATCGTTAATATGCCGATAACAATTCTTGCCCAATTCTTCCTTTTTAATAATTGCGTATAGAGCCCCAAAAATATCCCAGCAAAAATACTCCAGAAAACTAATGAGAAATGTGAAAGAGGACCCCCAAGCACTACCTCAAAAATGCCCGATATCAACTGTAAGCCCACCACAATTGCAAAAATGGCAATGTGGATTTTTATAGCTATTGGTATTTCCTGTTTAGAATTTTCAACAGTTTTAGTCATGAGAATCCTCCTTGGTTATAACACTCAACAATGGTAAAAAACTCTTTATATACGAATTTGCTCTTAAACCCTTTCATCACACTAAAAATTTTATTCATTTGCCCACCTCCTTTTAAGTCACATACCCCGTGTAAGAACAGGGCCCTGTAACAATAAAATATTTGGTATAAAGCGTTATGTAGCCGATTTTGTGTGTCTTCTCTTTCTCTCCATCATGACGAAACTCGCTCCTTGTTACCCTATCTCTTTCCGCCTTCGCTTCAGCCATACCTCTTCTGTATAGTTACTAAAAATGGTGATATGCTACAAAAGCTTTTCGGTATTTTTTCCGCTCGAAAAACATTTGTTATGACAGCTCTATGCGAAGCATCTTTGATTGAACTTTTCTAAAAAGTTTGTTGCGTAGTCGGCGTAGCGTTTTTGGTCAAACTTTTTCTAAAAGTTTGTTGCGTAAACGCTTTTTCTAAAAGGGTTTAGTTGAGGAAATAAAACCGTCTAAAAGAGATCACAACCGATTTTTTGATCAAACTTTTCCTAAAAGGTTGTGTGATAAGCATTAAAATCGAAAAAGGAGATTTTTTCTCGCAAAGTTCCAGACTAGAAAGGAGCCCGGGAAAAAGAATTTGCAAGCAAATTATGATGAAAAACAAATCAGAGAACAGATTTTCTGTTCTCTGAGTGCTTCTGCTCCAGCCTACTTCTTGAACGATTGTAGGACTACAAGGTTAGTATGGCGGCATTCCTCCAGGCATGCCTCCTGGCATGCCTCCTGGCATTCCACCTCCGCCTGCACCCGGTGGAGGTGCTACACTCTTCTTCGACGCGATCACGTCATCTATCTTGAGGATCATGATTGCTGCGTCGGCGGCGGATGCCACTGCTTGCCGCTTTGTCCTCAACGGCTCGATAACGTTATTTTTACGCATGTCGATAATTTTTCCGGTATAAACGTCCAAACCCGCATTCTTTTGACCACGTTCGTGTGCTGCTTTCAACGCCACCAACTTGTCGATCGGATCGAGTCCGGAATTCTCCGCCAACGTCCGTGGTATAATTTCCATTGCCTCTGCAAATTTCTCCACTGCTAATTGCTCTCGCCCTTTGAGCGACGAACTATAATCCCTGATTTTCAATGCTAACTCCGTCTCCACTGCGCCACCACCTGCGACCGCTTTGCCATCCTCGATTATGCTTCCCACCACACGAAGCGTATCATGTAACGAGCGCTCAACTTCATCGACCACATGTTCCGTTCCACCCCGAACTACGATGGAGACTGCATGCGGATTCTTACACTGCTCGATGAAGAGCATCTTGTCACCCGATATCTTCCGCTCATCGACTAATCCCGCATGTCCCAAGTCACTTTCAGTTAGTTCCTCAACCGTACTCACTATCGTGCCGCCCGTCGCTTTTTCCAGCTTCTCCATGTCGCTCTTCTTTGCTCTTCGTACCGCCATAATGCCTTCCTTCGCAAGATAGTGCTGCACCAGATCGTCGATCCCTTTCTGGCATATCACGACATTCGCACCACTTTCCTTAATGCGTTCCGCGAGGTGCCGCAGCATTCGCTCCTCTTCCGCAAGGAAACTCTTGAGCTGGTCAGATGTCCTTATCTTCACCTCTGCACTTGTCTCTGTCTTCTTCACTTCGAGCGATGCGCTGATCAATGCTATTTTCGCATTCTTTATCTTCCTTGGCATGCCAGGGTGCACGATCTCTTTATCCAAAGCAATTCCCTGTACCAACTCGGTCTCCCCTATTCGTCCTCCAACTTTCTTTTCGACGCTTATATTATCCACGTCAACCTCTTTTTTGCCTTCGGACGTCTCTTCTGCTATTGCCTTTACCGCTTGTATCGCAATTTCGGAGAGGAAATCGCGTGAAGATTCCGCAGATTTTCCCGTTATCGCCGTTTGTGCCACCTTCTTCAGCTCTTCATCGTTCTTCGTATCAATATCAATTGCGATTTGATTGAGAACCTCTTTCGCTTTCTCCGCTGCGAGCCGGTATCCCATAGCGATTACTGCGGGGTGTAATCCTTGTTCCAAGAGTTCTTCTGCCTTCTTGAGCAGTTCGCCACCAAGAACCACCGCCGTTGTCGTGCCATCTCCCGCTTCTGCATCAACGGTTTTCGCCACTTCAACCATCATCTTCGCTGCCGGGCTCTCTATATCCATCTCCTTGAGGATCGTTACACCGTCGTTCGTTATAACAACGTCACCAAGAGAATCAACAAGCATTTTGTCCATTCCCTTGGGGCCCAGGGTCGTACGAACCGCCGCAGCAACCGCTTTCGCCGCATTGATATTCGTGCTCTGTGCATCCCGTCCACGCATTCTTTCACTCCCTTCCCGCAATATTAATATAGGAACGCCACCTAATTGTCCTGCCATTTTATTTACTTACCTCGCTCTTTACACGTTGGAATAGTAATTAATACCAACCGTTATGTAACATTTAACTCATCGCATATAAATTTTTTTTGGAACGGTTAATAAGTTAGGGAAAGAGAAAAAGGCGAGGTTAAAGGAGAAGAGAGGGGGAGATAAGAAGATCATGAGAGTGGTGATGAAATTCGGGGGGGCTGCCGTTGCAGATGGCGAGAAGATAAAGACCGTAGCGCAGTTGATACAGCAATTCAAAGAAGATGAAGAGCGAAAAACGGGCGAACGAGCTGAGATAGTCGTCGTGACCTCTGCACTTTCGACGGTTACCGATATGCTTCTGGATACGGCAAATCGGGTGGCACGAGAAGGTGATGTGGAACAGGTGAAAGAATTCGTGGAGATGCTCCAGGAGAAGCATGAACGAGCGGCTCTGGAAGCGATACGCAATAGAGCGGAGTTGCAAAAGGTGAATGCTGAATTACACGAGCGAATAGCAGAGCTGGAGAAAGCATTGAGCGGTATCTGCCTTTTAGGTGAAGTAACACCACGATCGTTGGACTATATCAGTTCTTTTGGCGAACGGTTAGCAGCTCCCATCCTAGCGGGCACGCTCCAATCATTGGGAATGCCGACGACGCATCTCACGGGTGGTGAAGCGGGAATAAAAACGAACGAGGATTATGGTAATGCACAACTAATCTGGACTGCCGAACGAGCGATAGGAGAGCGAATGATGCCACTATTAGAAGATAAAATAGTGGTTGTCGCAGGATTCATGGGCGAAACGAAGAAAGGAACTATTACCACCTTGGGTCGGGGTGGCTCTGACTACACCGCAACGATCATTGGTGCGGCGATCGAGGCCGATGAGATTTGGCTCTGGAAGGAGACCGCGGGAATAATGAGCGCAGACCCCAAAATCGTACCGAATGCCCGAAAGTTACCGTACATCTCATATGTAGAGGCGATGGAATTATCTTACTTCGGTGCTTCTGTCCTCCATCCGCGTGCAATACTGCCCGTAATGAAAAACAAAATACCGATACGGGTGAAGAATATCTTCAATCCTGAAGACGAGGGCACCCTTATCGGCCAAGAGGCTGAGAAGACAAAAAAGGCAGCGAAAGCCATCACGCTCATCGAAAACACCTCGATTATCAATGTCTCGGGAACCGGAGTGCGGAGTATATCGGACGTTGCAGCTCGCGTATTCTCTGTCTTGGCCGCGAAGAATGTAGACATCATTATGATAAGCCAGGGCTCATCTGAACTGACCATCTCACTCGTTATCGCCGGCTCACAATTGGATCGTGCGGTTGACGCAATCCAAAACATCAACTCTGGTGGCGCGGTAATACGCGATTTCGCGTCGAATAGTGACGTGTGCGCAATGGGCGTGGTCGGAGCAGGTATGGCGGGAACACCTGGCGTTGCCGGGAAAGTCTTTTCCGCCCTTGGTAACGAGGGGATAAGCGTGATAATGATCTCACAGGGCAGTTCCGAGTTTAACATCTCTTTTGTCGTGAAGAAGGCAGACGCATACCGGGCAGCTCAGGCAATACACGATGTATTCGAGATGGAAACGGGATAAGAGCCCTAACAATCGAACCGCCACGAAGAGGGGAAACTATATTAATGGTCGACCCTTTCATTCTTGCATTTAAAAAGAATGAGATGTAATAGTATTAATTAGAGAAAGCACCACTGTAAATTATTTATCTTATCGGGTACAATAATTTAACGGGGACGAATTTAAAGAAAGCGAACATGTCGGAATTGAAAGAGGGCAGCACTGAGGAAGAGCATATTGATGGTGAACTCTTAGCAGGTATTGAGCTCAAAACAACGGAGGATTTTGAAGTTCCAAAGTTACTGATAGACCAAGTAATCGGGCAGGAGCATGGCGTGGAGGTGATAAAGAAGGCAGCGAAGCAGAGACGGCATGTAATGCTGATTGGCACACCGGGTACCGGAAAGTCCATGCTTGCGAGCAGCATGGCAGAATTACTGCCAAAGGAGGAATTGCAGGATATTTTGGTGTACCCCAACGCAGAGGATAAAAACACGCCCAAAATACGGGTTGTCCCCCGTGGTAAAGGGAAGGAGATAGTCGATGCACAGCGGCTGGAAGTGAGAAAACGCTTTCAGGTTCGCAATGCCTTTTTCATGTTCACGTTCTTCCTCATCATGGGAATGGGTTTGGTTTATGCACTCCAAACGGGAAGATTTGAGTATATTTTCTGGTCAATCATTGCTGCTGCGGTGGTAATGTTAGTGTTTCGATGGATGATGCCGAAAGAGGAAGCGATGATGCCGAAGTTGCTTATCAGCAATGTTGGGCGTGAGACTGCACCATTCATAGATGCAACAGGATCGCATTCGGGAGCTTTGCTGGGCGATGTTCGGCATGATCCCTATCAGTCCGGTGGATTGGAGACACCCGCACATGATCGCGTGGAAGCGGGGGCCATTCACAGGGCGCATAAAGGCGTCCTTTTCATCGATGAAATTAACACGCTGCGGATAGAGGCGCAACAGAACTTGCTTACGGCGATGCAGGAGAAGGAATATTCGATAACCGGGCAATCTGAGCGAAGCGCAGGAGCTATGGTGAAAACCGACCCAGTTCCTTGTGATTTCATCATGATTGCGGCGGGCAATCTGGATGCTATGGCAGGTATGCATCCTGCGCTCCGTTCTCGAATAAAAGGCTATGGATACGAGATATACATGAAAGATACAATGGACGATACACCCGAGAACAGACAGAAACTCGTCCGGTTCGTTGCTCAGGAGGTACGGAAGGATCAGAAGATCCCTCATTTTGATCGAAGTGGCGTGGAAGAGATAATAAGGGAGGCGCGGAGAAGAGCAGGTAGAAAGGGACACCTTACGCTCATCTTACGGGATTTGGGCGGATTAGTGCGCGTAGCTGGAGATATTGCTCGTGCGGAAGGCGGGAAATATACAACGGGCGATCAGGTGATAAGAGCAAAAGCGATCGCAAAGTCCGTGGAGCAGCAAGTCGCTGATGAGTATCTCGAACACAAGAAGGACTATAAATTGTTCAAAACGGAAGGGTATGAGATCGGTAGAGTGAATGGGCTCGCTGTCGTGGGAGATTCCGGGGTGATGCTCCCCATTATTGCTGTAGTTACACCTGCACAATCGAGGGAGGAGGGGCGGGTAATAGCAACTGGTCGATTGCAGGAGATAGCACAGGAAGCGGTACAAAATGTTTCCGCAGTATTCAAGAAACTCACCGGGAAGGATATATCCAGTAAAGACATTCATATTCAATTTGTCGGCACGCACGAAGGAGTAGAGGGTGATTCTGCCAGTATTTCCGTTGCTACAGCGGTTATATCCTCTCTGGAGAACATTCCGGTAGACCAGAGTGTCGCGATGACCGGATCTCTGTCGGTGCGCGGTGATGTTTTGCCAGTAGGAGGAATAACGCCGAAGATCGAGGCCGCAGTACAGGCGGGCATTAAAGCGGTATTGATCCCGCAGTCGAACCTGAATGATGTGCTCATCGAGGATCGATACAAGGACAAAGTGAAGATAATACCCATGGTGACGATCGAGGATGTGCTCGAGCACGCACTGGTGGGCAAAATGAAAAAGAAGTTCATCGAGAAGATAAAGGGTTTCACCATGATGGAGAAGATTATTCCTGAGGGCATGGTGGATAAACAAATCGTACAATAAAGAAGTTTTAATAAACCGCAGGCACCTCTCTTTATTGGTATGACATCCAGTGGGCACCTCGTGATAACTGCGATTACCGCCTTGGCAGCATTTTCAATCGTGCTCTATGCATATGTCAAGCGTAAAATAAATACGTCTGCATTTATTGGGTCACTTGCACTGGGCACTATCATTCTGGTAGCCCTGGGACTGAAATTTGGGTTTGCAGGTCTGCTCGCACTTCTCGCCTTCTTCCTGTTCGGAAATTTGGCTACCAGATATAAATATGAGAAGAAAGTGCTGCTCGGTGTTGCAGAGAGTAACGGGGGCATGCGCGATATACACAACGTGCTCGGCAATGGCTTATCTCCACTGCTCTTTGCCGTGCTCTATGCTGTTTCCAGTCAGAGTTATCACTCACTTTTTTTGCTCGGTTTTTCCGGTGCGGTGGCTACCGCCTGTGCAGACACATTCTCAACCGAAATCGGACAAGCGGAAGGAAAGCCGAGATTAATCACGACATTAGAAAAAGTGCCGGTAGGCACCAGTGGCGGGGTGAGTTTTCCTGGTTTTGGCGCTGCAGTGCTCGGGTCGTTTTTAATTTCGCTTGTCAGTCTTTTTTTCGTCATTTCTAATGTTTTAACGTCTGTACGGATTACTTTCTTCCTCGTGTGTCTTTTATCAGGATTCTTGGGTAGTGTTATCGACAGTATCTTCGGTGCAACCATAGAAAATCGGAACATCGTGAATTTAAACAAACATCACGTGAACATCTTAGCGACGCTCTCCGGGGGTAGCATTGCAATTCTAGTGGGCCATTCATTTGGAGTGCAGATAGTATGAGCGGGTCGATTCTGATAACAAACTTGCTGGTGGATGGCAAGGAGCGGGATATTTACATCGCGGGCGATCTCATAGAGGAGATAAGCGCCGCGGGTACTGGTTATGCGGGGGTAAGAGAAGCGGAATTTGTCATTGATGGGAAGAGAAAAGCAGCAATCCCCAGTCTTTTTAACGGGCACACTCATGCGGCAATGACTTTACTCCGGGGCTATGCAGATGACATGCCGCTCCACGAATGGCTTTCGACGAAGATATGGCCGTTAGAAGCCAAGATGACCGAAGAGGATGTGTATTGGGGCACGAAACTCGCCTGTTTGGAGATGATCAAATCGGGCACGACCTTTTTTAACGATATGTATTGGTACTGGAAAGGGAGTGCGAGAGCAGTCGCGGAGAGCGGAATCCGAGCGCTGTTATCTGCGGTTTTTATCGACGGCTTTGACGAGGAAAAGGCACACGAGCAGATACAAAGAAACAGATCGTTATACGAAGAAAGCAAAACATTATCGGATAGGATCATGTTTGCACTCGGACCGCATGCGCTCTACACGGTCTCACAAGAGAGCCTCTACTGGGTGAACGAATTTTCGGAGAAGCATGATCTTCTGGTTCATATTCACGTATCTGAGACCGAGGAGGAGGTAGAAGAGTGCAAGAAGAGGTATGGGATGCGACCAGTGGAATTTCTGGCTGAGATGGAATTTCTGAGTCCGCGAACCATAGCCTGCCACTGCGTGCATCTCAGCAGAAAGGAAATGGAATTGATGAAAACGCATAACGTAAAGATCGTCCACAATCCGGTATCGAATATGAAGCTTGCAGCGGGGCGTATGCCCTACGAGGAGCTGAAAAGGGCAGGCTTGTACCCGAATATCGCACTGGGAACCGATGGCTGTGCCTCAAACAACAACCTCGATATGTTTAAGGAGATGAAGATCGCCTCTTTGGTTCATAAGGCGTTTTCCGGTGATCCGACGAGCATGCCCGCACACGAAGCCTTTGCGCTTGCCACCGCACATGCAGCTCACGTGTTCCGGTTGAATTCCGGTGTTATTGCTGCAGGAAAACTGGCCGATATTGCCCTGCTCGATTTGAGGAAGGTCGAGCTTGTGCCAAACCACAATTTGACCTCGAACATCGTTTATTCTGCCAATGGGAGTTGTGTTGATACCGTTATATGCGATGGTGAGATCCTAATGGAGGGACGGAAGGTAGAAGGGGAGGATGAGCTAAAGGAGAAGGCGCAAGAAGTTGCCTATAAGCTCGTGAACCGCGAGCCCCTGAGTTCGGGTTAGTTTTATTGCACAATTCTTTTAACCTCGTACTGAAAGATGAGACAATTCATTCTGTATGCGAGAAAAGCAGTAACGAGTCCGAATTTCTCCCTGGACGATCTGCCAGGCAGTGGTGGTAGAATGGACCTTGTTGCGCGCTGTATAACCAGTGCGCTCTGGATAAGTCATGCATTGAGACGCGATTCCTGCATTCACGTCGTCGCTTACGGTCGACCTCATCCACCGGTGGTTATTTCCTTTTATGGTGATTCATTGAGGGACGTATTACCAGATGAACGGAACATAGCTTCGTGGATACAGAAATCATTAGTGCGTGAGAAAAGAAATCAGGGAATAAACGTCCGTAAAATCAGTTTTCAGCAGCTGATCGAGGAGTTAGCAGCGGAAGGAGCCTTCTTTTACCTCTTACATGAGAAAGGTAGGGATATACGTGACGTGGAACTCAAGGAGGATTCTGTATTTGTACTTGGAGACCACATCGGCCTGCCACGGAAAGAGGAAAAGTTCGTTGAGCGCTTTGAGCACGAGAAAGTATCACTCGGCACGACCTCGTATCTCGCCTCGCAATGCATCACCGTGCTGCACTATGAATTGGATAGGGAGAGAAAGTGAATAGTGCTTATTCTCCGGTTATGAGTGTGAAATAGTCGATGTAGTAGATCATGAGAGAAGAGCGGTAAGAAACGCCCCACCTGAGTGGAATAAGTCAGTTAGGGATTTGAAGGCTCCCACAACGTTTTATAGCTCAGAGTATTCACTCTTACCTTTGTGATGACGATGGGGACGTTGAAATTTGAGAGTACGGGCGAAACAGCTTTTTAAAAATAAAATTCTCTGACATCAAAGGTATCTTATCTACTTTAAACCCCCGTTTTTTCAGAACAAAGTTTTTAAAGGGAAACATTTGTGATACAACTGAAGAAATATGAAAAAATTTTGGAGAAATATAAATGATTTCAAAAAACATAAAAGAGATTGGTTGACTGCTATTAAATTTTACCTCATTTCAAAATTCATGTCACAGAAACAAAAAAGTAACATATAAAATCAAGCAAAAAATCAGGCAGAAGCTATATTGAAAGATAATCGATTGATTGTTCCATTTGAAGTATATTTAGAAGATAAAAAGGACATTTATTTCAGAACTGCTGCAATGTACCAGTTGGAATCATCAGAAAAGGGAGTAGTTAAAATATTTATTAAATCTCATCTCATTGGTAAGAACATTGATAGACTAGTGTTGAATATACTACATGAGTATTGTCATGCTATTTATGAAGATGGTTTCATGTGGGATCTAAACCTTGGTACAGACATATTAAAACTACAAGAATTACTAAGGGGCGATAAATATGTTCCCTTTTACCGCATTAATGTCGATGAAGAAAAAGAAATTTTTTGTGAAATTTTTGCTTATTATTTATTTAATAGGAATAACGATTTTAAGTTTAAAGATGGATTTGAGGAAACTTGTAAAAGCGTTATTCAAAAATATAACCAAATTCATGCAAATCTTAAATCATAACACGTTAGTGGTCATCAAATTCTCTCTATCATGCCCATGAATTTACACACCCTGTTAACATTCCCTCAGTACACATGCCAAAGTAATCCACTTACATGTCCTTGCACGAGGCATCAAACCATAAATGGCGTTGATTACACCAGCTTAACGGAAAAATGCGAATTTCACTCACCGTTACTAACTCATCGAGCCGGAGCAAAGGGATTTATTCATTTAGCCTGCACATATATCCACGGAGGTATTCGCAATGACTAAGACCATGAACGCTCCCAAAAATGTTATTATTATGGGCGCAGCGGGCCGCTTCTTCTCAACTCCCGCCCGCTGCTCTGCTTACGCCGTCATTCCCACCATGTAGACCGGTGATTACAGTCCATCAGCTTCTATCTAGTCCTGACGACGCTTTTCTACCCACGATAGCGTTGTCAATGCCGGGTTCTCGGCGAAAGCAAAGTTTAAAGGTAGAAAAAGCTGTACTACAACTAAGAGGGGAACCGCTAAAAAGGTTGGTGAAAAGCGGTGAGCACAGATGGAAGACGTCACCTTGGAGCGCATACACAAAGACCTGGAAATTCTGAAGAAGGAATTAAAGGAGATAAAAGAACATATGGTTGACATTGACAGCATCATGACGGAAGACGACTATAAAGCACTGCAAGATTATAAGAGAGAGAAATCTGAGGGAACTCTAACATCGCACGAATCACTCAAAAAAGAGCTGGGATTGTGATGTTTACCATATGCTACTCCAACCGATCAAAGAGATTTCTCAAGAAAGCCGATGAAGTCCTCGCCACAAGGATACTGGACAAAATAGAAAAACTCAGAGAAGATCCAATTATTCACGATACAAAGAGAGTCGAAGGCTCTCCCGGTTTGTTCCGGGTACGAGTTGGGGATTACAGGATACTCTACGAGGTCGATTATAAGAACAAGTTAATAGGTATCATCAAAATAGACAAAAGGCCGCGAATTTATAAGTGATTGGAACCAACTCTCCTGTACGCAAGACGGTACCATCAAACTTTCATGCACCATTTTCTAAGTAAACTTTTTCACCCATTCTTGTGCAGTCTTGTCCCAGTATCCTCACCCCACTCCCACAGATTCGCCAGTGCCTGCGCATCGTTCCCAAAAAATCATCCGGAAAAATCTAACAGAGTAAAGGGATTTATTCATTTAGCCTGCATATATATCCACGGAGGTATTCGCAATAAACAAGACCATGAACGTCCCAAAAAGAGTTATCATTATGGGCGCAGCGGGCCGGGACTTTCACAACTTTAACGTTTATTTCAGAGATAATCCTGCATACCGTGTCGTTGCATTCACCGCGACCCAGATACCTGATATAGAAGGCAGAACGTATCCTGCAGAACTGGCTGGCGGCTTGTACCCGGACGGTATACCCATATTCCCTGAAGAAGAGCTGGTCAGTCTGATAAACGAGCATGCGATTGATCGTGTCGTCTTCGCGTACAGTGATGTGCCTTATGAATATGTTATGACAAGAGGAGCGGAAGTAAATGCCGCGGGTGCGGATTTTATCATGCTGGGCCCGCATGCGACCATGCTGCGAAGCCGCGTGCCTGTGATCAGCGTCTGTGCGGTGCGTACCGGCAGTGGTAAGACCTCGGTAAGTAAAAAGCTCTGTCAGCTCCTGCGTCAGCGCAACAAGACCGTGGTAGTAGTACGACATCCCATGCCCTACGGCAACCTTGCCCAGCAAGCGGTACAGCGGTTCTCATCTTATGAGGACATTGAGCGTATGGGGTGCACGATAGAGGAGCGGGAAGAATATGAAACGCATATCGATGCAGGCTGTACCGTCTATGCCGGTGTGGACTATGAGAAGATCCTGCGGCAGGCGGAAACCGAAGCGGATATTATCATCTGGGACGGTGGCAATAACGATTTCTCCTTCTTCAAATCCGATCTGAACATCGTGGTTGCAGATCCGCACCGTGCCGGAGATGAATTGACGTACTACCCGGGTGAGATCAATGCACGAATGGCTGATGTGGTCGTGATCAATAAGCAGGATACCGCGGAACTGGAAAAGATCGAGCTGGTACGCAGGAATATAATGAAAGTAAATCCGGATGCAAAGATCATTGATTCGGCATCTCCGATCACCGTCGAGCACCCTGAGCTTATCAAGGGCAAGCGGGTGCTCGTGGTCGAGGACGGGCCCACACTGACACACGGCGGCATGAAGTACGGTGCAGGACTCATTGCGGCTCGTAAGGCAGGCGCAAAAGAGATCGTTGACCCACGTCCGTTTACCACCGGCACGATCACGGAAACCTTCAGCGAGTATCCTGATATCGGGCCGCTGCTGCCTGCTATGGGGTACAGCGAGGAGCAGATCCATGACCTGGAGCAGACCATCAACGCAGCCGATTGCGATGCGGTGGTTATCGGCACGCCTATTGACCTGACGCGTGTTATTACGATCAATAAACCTGCAACACGGGTGCGGTACAGTATTAAGGAGATCGGCGATGCAACTCTGGAAGAGGTGGTTGATGCGTTTTTAGCGCAGGTGAAGGTATGAATGACTCTGATAGTGGCTGCGCTTGGTGGCAATGCAATAATTAAAAAGGGCGAGCAGGGCACCTTCGCTCAGCAGTTCCGCAACACCTATGAGAGTATGGGCTATATCGCGCATCTGATCAGAGCAGGGCACCAGGTGGTGCTGACCCACGGGAACGGCCCCCAGGTGGGGTTTATCATGATCCAGGTAGAAGCAGCCGCGGGTAAGGTCCCGACTGCCCCGTTACATGTGGATGTCGCCCAGTCACAGGGCAGTATGGGGTACATGATCGCCCAGAGCCTCATAAACCAGTTAAAGGAGCATGGCATTGATACCTGCGTGGCAGCCGTGATGACGCAGGTGCTTGTGAATCGTGATGACCCGGCCATGCAGAATCCGACCAAACCGGTCGGCGCATTTTATACCAGGGAACGGGCCGCGGAGCTGGAACGCCTTGGTCATGCCATAGTTGAGGACAGCGGACGCGGCTGGCGGCGTGTGGTGCCCTCACCCCGACCGATCAGGATCATCGAGACTGATATCATAAAAGAACTCGTACAGGCTGGGTCAATTGTGGTAGCATGTGGCGGCGGCGGCGTCCCGGTCGCAGAAGAGAACGGTGGTGCGCTGAACGGTGTGGATGCGGTGATCGATAAAGACCTAGCTTCCAGCCTGCTGGCGGTCGAGATAAAGGCCGAGGTGCTCATGTTCCTGACAACTGTGGAGCGGGTAGCACTGAACTATAATTCGCCGCAGCAGGTCGACCTGGATCGGCTGAGCCTGGCTGAAGCCCAACAGTACTTGAGCGAGGGGCAGTTTCCGCCCGGGAGTATGGGCCCCAAGATAGAAGCGGCGGTCGAGTTCGTCGAAAACGGCGGTGATCGAGCAATTGTCTGTAGGCCCGAATTTGTCGTTGAGGCGCTTGCGGGGCGGGCGGGGACGGTGATTGAGTGAAAGTGAAATTTTACGGTTAAGTATAGAGGTTTTTGAAAAAGCCAAAAACGTCGAATAACCACCAAAAAATATATGGAGGATGGAACAGAAAAGGGAAGGAAATTAAAATCCTCATAAATAGTTATCGCTTTTATCTCATCGCACTTTTACCCATAACCTTGTCCACAAAAAGTGCCGAAAACGAATAACCAACGGGTCTACGAAAAAAAGCGGTGAAAAAGGAGTTTTCTTCTTTATATAGTAATCGAACCCTGAGATATCAAACAAAATAATGAACAGTAATTTTTAATAGTGAGTGGTTTATGGTTCAATTAAACTGACCTAGATGATATGGCACCACAAAATCACCGTCGCAATCGGGATCCTCGAGAAGAATTCGACGAATGGTTTAACTCCGAAGATGGGCAGGGAGTTAAAAAACTTATGATACTCTATGCCGAACTTGGGATAGATGCAATAATAAGTCGTTCGCATGTTGAGACTGATGTAAAGGAGTACGCGATACGACAATACGTCCGGGCAGTATTTGCGATGATCGAGGGTACAATTTACGTTATGAAGCAGTTAGCGCGGAATAGTATTGAGAAGTTATCGGCGGCTGAGTTAGCCTTAATAGCTGAGGAGTTATACGATCTAAATGACAAGGGGGAACCAATTATCCGGCCGAACTATCTAAAATTGGAGAAGAATATTAAATTCGCTTTCTCCATTTATGCCAAATCCGTCGGACTTACCTATACACTTCCGGTCCATGAATCGGGGTGGAACTCTTTGAAGCAATCAATAAAGCTACGTAATCGACTTATGCATCCAAAGAAATTTTCTGATCTTGATGTCACCGATGATGAATTTAATAGTGTGGTTGCCACTCATGAATGGTTTGACCAAAAATACAAAGAATTACAAGTACTGATGATGGATCAGATACATCGTAATCAGGGATTTTCTTCAGAAGAAATTTTAAAAATTCACGAGGAATATGCCAGAATATACTTTAAGAAATTTGGGAAAGAGCACGGTCAGAAACTAGCGGCTGAATCTTACGGGGAAGCTATAGCTGAAAAAATAGCCGCTGAGTATGAGGAAGAGATAACTGAAAAGAGAAGTGGATGAAGGATATTGGATATTGCGATTCCACTCATCTACCCTTTTCGAATCTTAGGCTCTATAAAGTTTTACTATTGAGGGCTTTGCACCTAAAATACTAACTTTGGATGAATAAAGGTGCAGAATCATGAATAGAAGTGCAAAAGTGAATATAAGTGCAAAGCCGCTTTAAGGAAGCGGCTATAAGAGAGGCTGTGCGTTTTATTGTTTACGTTATAATATCATTAACTAAGAGCCTATTTCAAAACCCTTATATGCCCCCGTATAACAAATCAATTGTAGTTGATGGCGTATAATGAAATTCGAGGAATTATCAGAAGAGGAATGGAATTTGATCAGCCCTAATCTGCCAGAGCCAGCTCCCACGGGCAGACCGCGGGCAGATGACAGAAGAACGATCAATGGAATTCGCTACGTGCTTATAACTGGCTGTAAATGGGCCGATATGCCACGAGTTTATGGATCTTCAGTAACCGCATGGAGACGACTCAAGAACTGGGGGGAGCTAGGAGTATGGAGCAGAATTATGAAGCAATTGAAAAACGAGGTGTATAGAGCAGTTAGAATCTCGATAGAGTCGGTATCCATCGATAGTAAGACGGTCGTGGCCAAAAAAGGGGCGAGTGCGTCGGATACGACGGACATAAGAAAAAGAAAGGCACAAAGATCCATGCAGCGGTCAGCAAAGAAGGTTTACCGCTGAGTGTGGCGATCAGTGCGGGGAATGAGCACGATAGTCGGTATTTTACCGATCTGGCCGATGGAATAGAGCTGCGAGGGATGAGGGGCAGGTCAAAGACAAGACCCTGGGAAATCAACGCAGACCCGGCGTATGATACAGATGCAATTCGGCAATACCTGAGGAAGAGGGGTATCACGGCTAACATTCCGATCAATTCGAGGAATAGGAAGCAACCAAAGCGAGGAAGGCCGTTTCGGTTTGATGAGGTATCATACCGCTGCAGAGGGGGAGTTGAACGGTTTAATTCGTGGAT